>JAUZOU010000469.1 GCA_030706285.1 Bacteroidota bacterium | reverse complement strand
GGGCAAAGATACACAGAAACCTGATGGGTTGGATTTGATTCTACTATCAGATAGTCAGAGAGAACTATTTTCAAAACAATGACCAATCAGTTCTTTATTCTTTTTGTCAATTCAAAGAATAAGTTTAATTTTGCGGCTCAAATTTCAAACAACCATGAATGTAGATAAACAAGTTATTGATCAGGTCAATGCCGTTTTGAAAGTCAGCATCGTAAAGGCTGATTATGAGGATAAGGTGGAAAAGGCGCTGAGAAATTATCGTAAAAAGGCAAATATCCCAGGCTTCCGTCCAGGTAATGTGCCCGTTGGGCTCATTAAAAAGATGTACGGAAAAGCCGTGTTGGCAGAAGAAGTTCAGAACACGATCTCTGAGACCTTGTACAACTACATCAAGGATAACAAGATCAGCATTCTTGGTGAACCGATTCCCAGCGAAAATCAGGCTCCGATTGATTTCAATTCACAGGAAGATTTCGAATTCAGTTTCGACATAGCCCTGTCTCCTGAACTTACATTCACGCTCAACAAGAAAGATTCTGTTCCCTATTATGCCATCGAAGTAACGGAAGATATGGTGAGCAATCAGGTGAAAAGTCTGGCCAGCCGGAATGGTTCATATGTCAAGGCAGAAACGGTTGAAGCCGCCGACGTCGTTAAAGGGACACTGGTTGAACAAGCCGAAAAAGACGGAATCACAGTGGACGATGCCGTCCTGATGCCTTCATATTTCAAGAATGAAGAGGAGAAAGCTAAATTTGTAGGCTTGGCAGTCGATGACAAGGTGGTGTTCAATCCTTCTGTTGCTTATGACAAAGCTGAAGGAGAAATGGCTTCTTTGCTGAAACTTCCCAAGGAGGTAGCCAAGGACATTGTCAGCGATTTCAGTTTTGAAATAAAAGAGATTACCCGGTATAAAGAAGGTGAACTGAACCAGGAACTGTTCGATGCCATTTACGGTAAAGATGTGGTGACGACTGAAGAAGCCTTCAAAGCTAAAGTGAAGGAATCTGTCGAAAGTCAGTTTGTTTCCGAAAGTGATTACCGGTTTATGGTTGATGCCAAAGACGTACTGGTTAAAAAGCTCAAGGATGTTCAGTTCCCTGTCGAGATCCTGAAACGTTGGTTGGTAACGACCAAGGAAGGTAAGACCATTGAATCGGTTGACGAAGAAATGCCTAAGATGGTCGAAGATTTGAAGTGGCATCTGATGAAAGAACAGATTGTGAAAGAAAACAATCTGACCATTACCGATGATGACTTGATGGAAACAGCCAAGAAAGTAACGCGGGCGCAGTTCGCACAATATGGTATGATGAATGTACCCGATGATCTGCTTGCCAACTATGCTTCGGATATGCTGAAAAAAGACGAATCCAGACAAAATGTCATGGATCAGGCTATGAGTTCAGTGGTCGCCACTTATTTGAAAGGAGTCGTCAAGCTGAATGAAAAAGCCATCAGTCTTGAAGATTTCAATAAATTATACGCCTGATTTGGTAAAAAAACGATGTTATAAGCCTCTCAGGAATGACTCTTTAAAAAAAAGGCTGTGAAATAGATTTCACGGCCTTTTTTTTTGTACAAGTCACATTTTTATTTATAAATTTGTTTTCCAGCTCAATTAAACGGCGTCATTTTGAGAACTGTTTTATGTCAGTCAACAACTGTTTGTTGGCAGCCGGATTGGAGCTAAAAGGTATTTATTAGTTTTTAAGATTCAAGGTATTTATTAACACAACGATTTGTATGAATGATTTTCGAAAGTATGCCACCGGCCATTTGAATATGAGTGGAACAGCTTTGGATGATTATATGAAAATCACCAGTAGCTATATCTCACCGACCATCATTGAGGAAAGGCAATTGAACGTCGCGCAGATGGATGTTTTTTCCCGACTTATGATGGACCGTATTATTTTTCTCGGTACTCAGGTGGATGACTATACAGCCAATGTCGTGCAAGCACAACTTCTTTACCTGGATTCATCTGATCCGGGCAAAGACATTTCCCTTTATTTGAATTCACCTGGTGGAACGGTCTATGATGGCTTGGGTATCTATGATACCATGCAGTTCATTTCCAGTGATGTTTCGACTATTTGTACCGGGATGGCAGCGTCAATGGCTGCCGTGTTGCTGGTTTCCGGGGCGAAAGGCAAGCGGTTTGCCTTGAAGCACTCGAGAGTAATGATTCATCAGCCGATGGGCGGAGCCCAGGGACAGGCCTCAGACATTGAGATCACAGCAAGGGAAATTCAGAAACTGAAGGCAGAACTCTATCAGATTATTGCCGATCATTCGGGCAATTCAATAGAACAGATTGAAAAAGACTCTGACAGAGATTACTGGATGACTGCACAGGAAGCCAAAGCGTACGGAATGATTGATGATGTAATGTTGCGTACAAAATAATATGGCGAAAGTTCTGGATAAGTGTAGTTTTTGTGGACGTAATCGTGATCAGGCAGGACTTTTGATAGCTGGTACTACCGGAAATATCTGCAGTGATTGTGTGGAACGTGCCTACGAGATGATTTCCGAAATCAACGGAAAAAAGAAGCCGGATCC
>JAUZOU010000468.1 GCA_030706285.1 Bacteroidota bacterium | reverse complement strand
TGCCACGATGCTGGTAGCCCAACTGGATTTCCAGGTGCATGATCTGTTCCCCGTTGCAGATAAACCGGAAATGCCCAGGCTCAATGATGCCGGCATGAATAGGTCCGACACCCACTTCATGCAATTCTTCACTGCCACTCCGGCAAAACGGGTAATTTTCAATGCGTTGACCCTTATCCAACCGGTCATGGGCATATCTGACAGGCTTCAACCACGGATGGTCCGTGTACTTCAACCCGAATTGCTCATGCAGTTCCCGTTCGAACAATTCAAAATTGTGGTGTTGGGCAGTAAAGGAAGCGAGCGTTTCTGCCGGTGAAACGACCGAGGATGTTAGCTGAACGAGGTGCGTTTTATCGTCGGCCAGGCAACAAATAAGCTTAAGCCGATCCTCACGGGTCAAAGGCTGATCCGTACCAGCTGTCTGGTCTGACGTCGGCCGGTAGCCGAAATAGAGCACACAATGCCGTTCTGCGTGGCCGGATAACCGGTCAAGCACTCCAGCCATGAACGCCTCGTAGGGCAGTTCAGGAATCTCGCTCAACGCGACAGTCGAATTATTTTGTATGAATAGATCTTCCATAAGTCGTTACTGAACAAGTTTGACGGCCTCCTGAATGAGTGTCACCAGTTCAACCGGAGGATTATAGGCCAGGTAGACAGAAAGGGCCAGCAAAGCAAACTGCGAAAAGGATTCCCAGGGGCTGATGGCTGGTACGGCACTTTCATCGATCGTGGCCGGTGGCGTAAACAGTAATTTGAACGTATTGGATCCAAAGCCCCAGATGATCAGCGTCAACAGCACGATGACCAGAATCAGCAATGGCAGCAGATGTGCTTCGAGCAGCGACTGGAAAATCAGGAACTCACTGACGAACAGACCCGAAGGAGGCATGGCTGTGGCCGAAAAAAACGCCAGTAAGACCACAATAGCACCAGTCTTGTTGAATTTGAAATAATTGCCAACATCATTGATGCTTTTGCTCTGATAGACCCAGTAGATCTGATTGTACTGAAAAAACAACGCCGGCTTCACAAAGGTGTGCAGCAACACGTGCAGAATCGCGGCATACACGCCGATCCCGCCGGCAGACAACCCCAATACGACAAGCCCCATGTGTTCGATACTCGAATAAGCCAACATCCGTTTAATGTTTTTGATGCGGGTCATATAGACCGCCGCCACAAAGACAGACAGGCCGCCTGAAATAATCATGATTATCGTGGCCCAACTTTGCAGTGGCGTATGCGCCATGATGCCATACATCCGGTAGACGCTGATAAAACCAAGGTTCATAAGAATGCTGGACAGCAAGGCACCAGCCGGAGCAGGCGCTTTATCCTTGGCATCGATACCGGCCGTATACATCGGTACCAGCCCAAACTTAACCGTAAATCCGGTAAAGATGAACAGGAAAGACAACTTAAGCCAGTAGGGATCCAGTAACGTCCGGTTGTCGTATAAAGAACCGAAAGACATATCCGTCAGCCCGGCTTTCTTCATCGACAAACTCAGAAACAGGATGCCGACATAAATAAAGGTAATGCTGATGGCACAGAGAAACACATATTTCCAGACTCCTTCAAGTGCCCGGATGTTGCGGTGATGATAAATCAGAACAGAAGCACTCAACGTGGTGATTTCCGTGAAGATCCAGGTCACGGCGATGTGATCGGACAGATAGGCCATTGCACAGGCAGAAATCAGCAGGACCATTGCCCCGAAGAACAAGCCCTTCGAATGGGGTGTTTCATCGGTATTGTGCTTTTCCAAATATCTGAAACCATGAAACAGAGCAGGCAACGCCACCAGACAAAGTGCCAGTAGCAACAACAGTCCCAGTGAATCGGTCCGGAAAAAGCCCAGTTCGACGTCATTCACATGAAACCATTCATATAGCCCCAGTCCCCACAGCAAAGCAATATAGGCACAGACCAGTACATAACTGATAGCCCGGTTGCGGTTAAAAATCAAACCACAACTAATCAGAACGGTGCCGGTCAAAAAAATCCCGATCATCATTAATTGTCTTTAAGGTTACTCAAGAGATCCACATCCGGATCTTTGATGACATCGCCGATCTTATTGAAGAAAATGCCCAGGATCAGCACACTGGCAAAAATATCGAGCATGATACCCAGGTTGACCAGCATCGGCATCTCGTTCCCGACAGCCAGAGACAGGATAAACACCCCGTTCTCGATAACGATGTAGCCGATCACATGCGTAATGATTTTCTTCCTCGAAACGATCAGGTACAAACCGGTGAAAATAGTCGACAGGGCCACAACAAAAAACGTCTTGTCCAGGTGTTCGTCCTGAATGAAGCTAGCCAGAATGATGGCTGACACGATGATCAAAGTAACGATGATTAACGACAGGAAATTGGGCACATAGGGCTCGGTTACCCGGGTAATCCGGTTTTTCCTAATGACATGATTGATAAACCAGGGAACGGCAACCGCCTTGAATACCAGTGTTTCCAGCATGATCAGAATCAGGTTCACCGGATTGAACTCGGTCAGGGTCAGATACGTCGTACCGAACAGGATAATGCCCTGAACCACCAATA
>JAUZOU010000467.1 GCA_030706285.1 Bacteroidota bacterium | reverse complement strand
TTAAGACAGACAATCGATCTGGTCGACCTTAGTTATGTCTATATGCCCCGGGTCGATTCGACGTTCAAAGCCACCTATCTGACCAACAATTCGTACCTGAAATATTCCTATGAAGATCACTTCATCCTGCGGATGGGCTATAGCTTTTCCTATTCCAGTATTGCCCCGGGAGTGAACAACAAGACGTATTACACCATGCGTGGTAGTGTCGAATCGGCAGGAAATGCGCTGAGTGCTATTTATACGCTGGCTGGAGCTGAGAAAGAAAACGGTTTTTACAAAATTGGGAACATCAGTTTTGCCCAATACCTGAAAGGTGAGTTTGAATACGCCAAGAGTGTTGTTCTTAGCTCAAGAAACAAGTTGGCTTATCGTGCTGGTTTTGGTGTGGCTTGCCCTTATGGCAACAGTCAGATCTTACCGTTTGAAAAGCGTTTTTTCTCCGGTGGCGCCAACTCCGTTAGAGGATGGTCTGTGCGTACCCTTGGTCCTGGATCCTACAAAAGCACCAGTGGCAGCATCGATTTTATGAATCAATCCGGTGATGTCAAACTGGATCTGGGTGCCGAATACAGGAGCCGTTTATTCTGGAAATTTGAAAGTGCTCTGTTTGCAGATGCCGGCAATATCTGGACCATCCGGAATTATCCGGATCAGCCTGGTGGACAGTTTCATCCGTCTACATTCTACAAGCAAATAGCCAGCAGTGTGGGCGTCGGGCTTAGATTGGATTTCAGCTATTTTTTGGCAAGGCTTGACCTTGGAATGAAAGTGTTTGACCCATCCTTGACAGGCGCCGATCGCTGGCGTATCCTTAGCATCGACAATCCGGACGATTTTGCCATTCATCTGGCCATCGGCTATCCTTTCTGATTTTTGCTTGAATTTATCTGGTTTTATTATTACCTTTGCCGCCGAAATCGAAATCAGGTCCGGTAGCTCAGCTGGATAGAGCAACAGCCTTCTAAGCTGTGGGTCGAGGGTTCGAATCCCTCCCGGATCACCTGACGCAAAAATCGGCTAAATTTCCAAGTTGTTCAAGACTTGAAGTTTAGCCGATTTTTTTTGTTTGACAATAACCGATATAGTGGTTTTAATGGGAGCAAGTAGGTAACCCTTTGAGCCTTTCTGATGCTGCGTACATCTATCTGATAGTTTAGCCCTTGATTCGCATTAAATAGTTAATGTTATTTGTATGGAATTAACTATTTTCTGTATTTTAGCTGTCTGATAATTATATGTTTTTTTAGTCTGTTTTCATCAACAAATCAATGAAAGACAAACTGACAAAACCACAAATATAGTGTGCGTCAACACCCACCAGTAGCAGGCGTGCACTGACTACACGTTGATAAGCAATCTTAAAAATAAGTGTATATAAAAAGCTGAAAATAAACGGTTTATCTGTTGAAATTAATAAATTAAAATTTAAAAAATGAAAAAGATACTTTATTTCCTTATGGCTAGCGTTCTTTTACTTGTAAGTTGCACCGATGAAGACAAGCAGGCGACTGTTAATAACGAAATAAAAATAAAAGTATATAGTACTAAAACCTGGAATGCATCAACGTTCAAAATGGATTCTATTGTTGGAGCCACTGTTCATTTATTTTCCGGATCGGATACGGTTACGGCTATTACAGATGATAGTGGGGTAGCCACTTTCAAGAATGTCAAAGAAAAAGTGTATGGCATTCTTGCTTCAAAAGGAGGGTTGTGCAACCTGATAAATAAATCAACAATAAACAATGAGGTTGTTGGCTATTTAATCATTGGAGTTTACGATTCTCAGGAAGAAATTGAGAATTCGGCGGCCTATTCAGGCGCAACGATTGGAGGTCCTAAGCTAGCCGATATAAATTGTGATGGTTTGATAAATAGCAATGATCTAGTAGATGGTTTTTATATAGATTTCAAGTACCAATATAAGGATCTTAATAATGATGGATTAATCGACGTAAAGGACCTGGTAAATGGAAATTTGGTTTTAATCGATAACGTTGTTAAGAAACCGGTTTACATAGGGAACTGAAAAGAAGAGACCTATCAGACTAGACAACCTTAAATTCATTTTTTCTCTCGACTACGGTATTCAAATGACAGTTAAAAAATTAACTATGATTCGCAATCGGTTGGTCGCATCATTGACCGTTTTGTTTCTTCTCGGTGGATGGCCTGAGAGGGCTGAAGCATCTAGCGTCAAAGGATACATGATTACCTTGCATCAGGATACCATTTACGGTCGGATACAATTGCCCTGGATGCTTTCATCAATGGATTTCTTCAACCTTTTCGGATTTGATTACGTATCAATGTCTTGTCAGGTGTTTTTCAAAAGCGAAGCTGAAAAATCATATCATCGCTATACGCCCCTAATGATTTCCGGATACGGATTTGTACACCGCAGAACAATCTACATTTACAAAAGTTTTGATTTGAAGTACAAGAGCATTTTGGAAGACAAAAGCAAGGGTTTCCGGTTTCTGAATCTGATTCATGCGGGGACAGTGGATTTGTATCGATATCCCATAACCATTACTTACCCGATACAATCGACGATTGATCGCGGGCGTGAGATGATG
>JAUZOU010000466.1 GCA_030706285.1 Bacteroidota bacterium | reverse complement strand
TCTGTCTTTGTTCTGAGCCAATACGGCAGGATAACCAGCGTCTTTCATCCGTGAATAAAGGCTATAGGCATTTGTCCGGTTAATAAAGCTTTTAATGACGATGTTGTAGACAGACAGATCTTTTTCCTTGCCTTCCAGTATAGATACAACTTCAGCGGTTTCAGAGTTTTTTGCATCCATACGTTGCACAACGGCTTCATTAGACATGGCAGTAGCCGTTTTAGCCCTTTCAGCCAGGGTATTCTCTTCGTTTTTTTCTTTCAATTTCTGAAAAGCTTCATTGTAAGCCTTTTCATTACTTTTACATCCGGCAAGGATAACCATCAATGCCAGAGAATAAACCACAAATCGATTCATAGTAGTCAAGTTGAAAACCTTTTTTTAATTCAATCAGTACAAAATAATGCATATTTTAGCTAAAAAACAACCATTACAAAAATAAAATAATGACCCCTCCTACAGAGATAAAGGCGCCGATTAGTTCGCGTTTGGCTACCGGTTTGCCTTTAATCAATGCCGGTATGATCAGAAGGATTGGAGGCAGGGCCATCAGTGTTGATGCTACACCGGTTTCTGTTTTTGTAACAGCAAACAAAGACAAGGCAACCCCCAACCCTGGTCCGAAGAATGAGCCTATGGTGATGAATTTCATCGAGACCGCATCTTTTAGCGTCTTTTTGACCGACGGCGTGCGTTTCAGAAAAAGGATCAACACGGAGAAGGCCAGAAAACCTGTAATAATGCGGATTTGGGTAGCAGCAAATGGATCATAATGGCCTATTCCCTTTTTGCTGAAAATAAGACCCAATGATTGCCCTAGTGCACCACCTAATGCGAATAAAAAGCCTTTCAATGATATCCTGAACTTGACTTGATTTTTTTCGAATCCAATAAATGCCATCAGAATACCAAAGGTGATCAGCAGGATGGCCAGAATTTGATAAAAGCGAAGTCGCTCGTTCAATATGAAGAAACTGATAAGGGCTGTTATAACTGGTGAAAACGTCATAACGAGCATTGACAGCCTTGATCCGATTAGGGACAAGGATTTGAATGAAAGCAGGTCACCCATAAAAAAGCCTAGTAACCCAGAAACCGACAGCCAGATCCATTGTTGCTTTTCTGCCCCGGTCGGGAAAAATGAGCCATGGCTGAAAAGGCCAATGATACCAAGCATTATAAACGCTAGGAACAGACGGATATAATTGACAGAAAGCGATCCAACGCGTCTGCAGGATTTTTCAAAAGAGCTGGAACTGATGGCCCAACAGACTGATACCAACAAGGCAGAGATCTCACCGACGTAAGAAGATGGCATATGTACGATTTTGACTGCAAAAATAACGTTTTATTTCGGATGCCTTGTTGGCTGATCTCAACTGCAACTTTTTTTCGCATCCACGGCATTTTATATACCTTTGTATTTAGAAAAACCTGCTTGTAATGACCTACGAAGAAACGCTAGACTACCTGTTTACCCAGATCCCTGTTTTTCAAAAAGAAGGTGCGACAGCGTATAAACCCGGACTTGATACGATACGCCTCCTGGATGACTGGTGCTCCAATCCACATAAAAATTATCCTTGCATCCATATAGCCGGGACGAATGGAAAAGGCTCCGTTTCAAATTTGACGGCTTCGATTTTTCAGGAAGCCGGATATAAAACCGGATTATTTACCTCACCTCATCTCAAGGATTTTCGTGAACGCATTCGTGTTAACGGATCCATGATTCCGGAAGAAAAGGTCACGTCTTTTATCGAACGGTTTTTAGAAGACGTATCGAAATCGGTCGCTCCTTCTTTTTTCGAACTGACAACCATGATGGCATTCAATTGGTTTGCTGAAGAGCATGTGGATGTAGCAGTGATTGAAGTAGGGCTTGGAGGACGCCTGGATAGTACCAATATCATTCAGCCGGTTGCTTCAGTTATTACCAATATCAGTTTTGATCATATGGCGTTACTCGGTGATACCCTTGAAAAGATTGCCGGAGAAAAAGCTGGTATTATTAAACCTGGTGTCCCTGTGGTTATTGGTCATGCCGTCGATAGGGTCAGAGACGTGTTCCTTGAAACGGCTGGGCGAATGAAGGCCCCTATCCACTTTGCGGAAGAAGAATTCAGGCTTCGGATGAACAGAACAGATGGCTTCGCCATTTTCAGTACATGCGAAGGCAGCCTGTTGACATACAAGGATATACCCTGTGCATTAAGTGGCCTTTATCAAACTGAAAATATTGGTACCGTCTTGTCGCTTATTAACCTGATAAGGGCTGCCGGATTTAACCTGCCGGATGATCGTCTTACAGAAGGTTTCAAAAACGTGTTGAAAAATACGGGTCTGAGAGGCCGTTGGGAAACCCTTAGTGAACAGCCGAGAATAATCTGTGATACTGGCCATAACGAAGGTGGTATCCGCTTTGTTGTTGAGCAGCTGAAGCAACAGTCTTATGAAACACTCCACATTGTCATCGGAATGGTCAGCGACAAAGATGTCAGTGCGGTTATGAGTCTTTTACCGAAGCAGGCAGTCTATTACTTCACACGAGCTGCCATACCAAGAGCCATGCCGGAAGACAAGCTGGCTG
>JAUZOU010000465.1 GCA_030706285.1 Bacteroidota bacterium | reverse complement strand
TTCTCCGCAAACCTGTAAATAGGTTACTTTGCTGGTCTGGTAATTGATCACGGCGTCCGTGTATTGATCGGAGGATTGCTGAAGTTGGGCTTGGGCTTCCAGCAAATCTGACACCTGAATAAGTCCGGCTTTGTAGTTATCATCATTTTCTTTCAGATTTTCCTTGGCCTGACGAATGGAAGTTTCAGCCAGCAGGACCTGTTCGTACGCTTCATCGAAGGTATTTCGGGCCTGTTGCATTTGGAGCAGCAATTTTTCCGTGTTATCTTTTACCAGATTGTCGTTGATCTGTTCCTGGATGTGACGGTCTTTCAATTTGTGAGAGGCTTCCCAATAACCGGAGATCGGGATCTGGACCATTCCGAACACAAATTCGTTCTTCTTGTCCGTTTCGTCGATGTCGGTATATTGAGCTCCGACGCCGACGCTGACCTGAGGCAGGTATTCGCCCAGTTGCAGTTTCGTACGGAGTTTTTCGGCCTGAGCACTTTTCTGCAACAGTTTGTATTCGTTGCGTTTCAGCAGGGCGGCCTGATGGTCGGTATAATAAAGCGCCGGTGATTCCGGTGCAGGCAAAGCGCCGGAAACATCCACCGTCTCCTGATATTCTACGCCGATGTACTGGCAAAGTGCCATCTTGGCCAGTTTGATGCCATTCACCAGTTTCAGCCGTGTCATCTTCAGTTCATTCTGCTTCAGTTCAACCTTGAGCAGATCGTTCTGGGTGATCAGTCCGGCTTGCCTGGCATCGTTTACTTCCTTATGAAGTGTATCGACCATCGACAGATACCGGTTGAGGGTGTTCAGCTTTTCTTTCAGGGCAACGATCTGCCAGTACTGTTTCTCCGCTTCCAGTGCGATCTGGTTGTTGGAGGCAGCCAGCTGAAGGTGATTCACTTCGACGCCGACCTTTGCCAGCCGGTTGCCATTGTAGATGCGGCCGCCTGTAAACAGCGGTTCAACGGCCGTTACCAGTCCGATCGTTCCTTTTTCCAGGCCGGTAAAGGAAAAGCCTGGGAAATAGGCAAACTGAGTCGCCGTAGCGAGCGTGGCCGGGTTTCCATTATAGACCGGCAGATTCCCTCCTGGAATGGTCTTGTCAATGAGCGGATCGTTGAAACGGAACGTGGCGGCTCCGGCATTGATTTTCGGGAAATAGTTCGTGAAGGCTTCTTTCTTCACCTGCTCTGAAGAGCGGACCTCCAGCGTACGGTTCTTGACGCTGACATTGTTCTGCAGCGCCAGGGCTTTGCACTGATCCAACGTATAACTTGACTGGGAGAAGGCCGGTGAAACCGATGCCATCAGACAAACCAGCAAAGTAACTGTTGCTGGCTGTAAAAGACCTTTCTTATGCGTTTTCTTATCTTTTCCCCTGTAAATCAACCAATAGGCTACTGGCAGAATCAATACGATCAGCACCATGGAGATCATGGTTCCAAACAGGATGACAGCGCCCATCGGTGACCAGAGGGTGCTCCGGCTGATAACCATAGGAATCACGCCCATGGAAGCGGCCATTGAGGTCAGGAAAATCGGCCGCATCCGGCGTTTCCCGGCTTCGAGCGCGGCTTCGTAAACGGTCTTCTTCTGTTTCCGTCTCAGCATTTCTGCATAATCCAGCATAATAATCCCGTTACGCACCAAAATACCGATCAGGCTGACCACACCAAGGATGGAGGTCACACTGAATTCCAGGTGAAGCACCAACAGCCCGATCACCGCCCCGACCAATGTCAGCGAGGAGGAAAGTAAAACGACCAATGCCATGCTGACATTCTGGAAATGAAACAGCAAGATCAGGAAAATAATCAGAATACTGGCTACCAAGCCGTTCATGACTTTCGGCAGCACATCGGAATCAAACTCATGAGCGCCACCATACTGCACAGTAACACCTTTAGGCAAGCTGAGTTTCTCCGTCACTTTTTCCACTTTGTTGAAGACCTTGTTTGTGTTTTTACCCCTGACAACATCGGCCAGGACACTGATGGTTCTGACACCGTTGCGTCTGACAATCTGACCCTGTGTCCAGTCCGGTTCGACCTTGGCAATCTGCCTCAACGGCACAGCGACCCCAGGTAAAAACGTATTGATGTACTCGTCTTTTACGTTATCGAACGAAGAATCGTTCGTTTGTTCAGACCTTAGCATGACTGAAACCGGATAATCGTTTTCCCAGATGGTAGTCATCGGCATGCCGCTCTGATGCATCATCAGGTTGGCAGAGACGAACGACCGGTTGATGCCCAACCGGTTTGACTCGACCGGATCAATGTCTACCTTAACCCCAGGCGTCATTTCCTTGAAGTTGGTATGGAGCCATGTCAACTCAGGCATACTGCGCAATTGGAGCATTAGCGAATCGGCCGAATTTTTTAGGGCACCGAGGTTATCGCCCGAGAAGCGCACCTCAATCGGTGCCACCGTATTCTGGTAATCAAGTTGTTTGAAACGCACGTACGCATTCGGAAAATAATTGGAATACGTGGGAGCATATTCATCAAGCATGTTGATCGTTGCCTTTTCTGATACCGTATTCACGATAAACTGGGCATAGTTTTTATCCGGTACGTTCGGCGCATAAGCCGTGTG
>JAUZOU010000464.1 GCA_030706285.1 Bacteroidota bacterium | reverse complement strand
GGAAATATTTACTGCCGGAAGGTAAACATCAAGTCGTATTAAAGTGGTTGAATCCTAAAAAAAACTATCTGATACGAATAAATGATATTGTCTATTACTCGGAAAACGAACCGTCCGAAAATTATTTTTACCATTAACTTTTTGAAGTGATGAAGCGAACCTGTTTACAGTAGTCTTCAAAGAAATGTTTTTTTCGATGTGTGTGATATAAGACCTTGGTGTCAGTCATTAAATGAATGTATGAAACATAATGTACTGGTTTTGGCTCTCATAGCGGTGTCGTTAAATAGCACGGCGGCAATAACCTATGATAAACCATTTGTTTTAAAGAGATCCGTTCTGCAGGACAAAATCAAAGGCGGCTGGGCAGGACAGACGATCGGCTGTACCTATGGCGGGCCTACCGAGTTCAAGTTCAAGGGGGGCATTATTAATGGACAGGTACCGATCACGTGGTATGATGACTATGCTTGGGATACGTTTAAACAGGATCCGGGTTTGTATGATGATGTCTATATGGACCTGACGTTTGTCGAAACATTGTCAAAAGAAGGCATTGATGCGCCTGCAAGCTCCTTTGCCCGTGCTTTTGCCAACGCTGATTATAAACTTTGGCATGCCAATCAGGCAGCACGCTACAACATTCTTCATGGTATCCAGCCTCCTGCCTCCGGCTATTGGGAAAATAATCCCCATGCAGATGATATCGATTTTGAAATTGAGTCCGATTTCATTGGTATGATTTGTCCTGGTATGCCAATGACAGCCTCTGTTTTTTGTGATACCGTCGGACATATTATGAATTACGGTGATGGCTGGTATGGTGGCGTCTATTTAGGAGCTGTCTATACATTGGCTTTTATGAGCAATGATATTCCGGCCATTATTGAGGAGGCCTTAAACGTCATTCCTCCTCAAAGTAAGTACAGACAATGCATTGAAGATGTCATTGCCTATTGGAAAAAGGATCCTAGCGATTGGAAAAAATGTTGGTTTGAAATCGAACAAAAGCATGGATTCGATGTCGGCTGCCCTGAAGGTGTTTTCAATGGATTCGATATTGATGCGACCATTAATTCTGCCTATGTTGTCATCGGATTGCTCTATGGAAACGGCGATTTTTTCCGGACAATGGATATCGCAACCCGGTGTGGCCAGGATTCAGACTGCAATCCGGCTTCAGCAGCCGGCATTCTCGGCGTCATAAAAGGCTACGACGCCATCCCGTCCTTTTGGAAAAAAGGGCTTGAAAAAGTAACGGACATCGATTTTCCCTATACCTCCATTTCGTTGAATAAAATCTATCGCTTGAATGAAAAACTAGTCGAATCAGTTGTCGTTCGCCACGGTGGAAAAGTGGAAAAAGATAAGATTGTCATTAACCCTCAGAAACCCAAACAAGTTCGCTTTGAACAGTCTTTTACCGGATTGTTCCCTGTCGAAAGGAGGGTGTTAAAAGCAACTTTTAATGATTCCATACAGCTGACATTTAAGGGAAACAGTGTCGTGCTGATGGGCGAAGTGCAAAAAGTCAACCGGGATGAAAGCAACTATGTCGCTTTGCTGGATGCTTATATCGATGGCAAAAAAGTGGAAACATTTTCTATGCCCTATGATTACATCAAACGGAAATATGACATTTTCTATCGTTACAACCTGCATCCAGACGGGGAGCATAAGCTGGTCATTCATGTGTTGAATCCCAATGAAAATTATCTAATCAATGCCAAGGAAATGGTGGTTTATTCGTCTAAACCGCTTCCTCAGATTAATGAAAAAGTCAACCAATAATATGTTAACTAAAAAAAACATGTGCCATTTCCTGTTAGCGATTTTAAGTACCTTATCCGTTTTAGTTTCTTCGTGTGATAAGAATGCCGATTTGCCGGATAATCCGAACGGTACGTTTGTCAGATATGCTAAAGATATTGCGTTGCCAAGCAAGGTCCTTGGAATGAATGTCAACTATTCCATTTATTTACCGGGTGACTATGTGAAAAATAAAACCAAAAGATATGGCGTGGTCTATTTGCTGCATGGTTATGGCGACAACAATAATTCCTGGAACGACCAATATCTTAGGATTACCAGCCTGATAGACAGTCTTGAGGCCACCGGGACTGTTTCACCGATGATTTATGTCCTGCCTCAGGGATTTAACAGCTATTATGTCAACAAATACGACGGAAGCTTCGATTATATGAAGATGTTTGTCAATGAACTGGTCCCCTATATTGATAAAACGTATCGGACGATTGCGGACAGAGACCACCGGGCCGTTGTTGGCTATTCCATGGGCGGATTTGGGGCGATGGTGATTCCCTCAATGAATCCATCCGTTTTTTCCGTTTCTGTCCCACTTAGCATGTCCTTTAGAACGGATGCCCAATATACCACTGAACCGGCTGATGGCTGGAATAAGCAGTGGGGTAGTATTTTCGGAGGCTATGGCTTACTTGGTGAGGCCCGTTTGACAGCTTATTACAAAAGTCTGTGTCCGCTTCATTTCTTTACAAAAGCAAGTGCCTCCTCGTTTTCTCGCATGCATTATTTTCTTGATTGCGGCGATGATGAAGAACAACTTTCGGTTGGAAAT
>JAUZOU010000463.1 GCA_030706285.1 Bacteroidota bacterium | reverse complement strand
CGATGATCTTTCGGAATTATTTTAAATAGTGACCTCCTAAAAAAGGAAGGAACCTCTAAGCTATTTATGTTCGAAACACTCTCCTTCTGCTTTTTCCGTAGTGATTTGTTAAAAAGACCTGTTAATTACCAACGAGTTGGTTGCTCCAATGATTCGTTTGCCATTCTGTTTTTCTTTGACTGAAGCTAACAGATTTTTATTTTTTCGATGAGCCATAGCAGAGAATTGACAGTGATAATAGTCTTTCTGATTTGTTATGGCAGTAATTCCACCAAAATGACAAAATTTCCACTAAATAGAGCGCAGAACTGGTTTTTTAATCATATATATTTGCCACTGAGCTTTTGACGAGAAGGCGTTTAGTGAAGAATCTCCTTAAATCTGAACAAATGAAACACACCCATATTTTTAGATGGACGTTTTGGTCCATTTTGGCAATTCAGTTATTAGCTGTCTCCTGCAGTCAGAATATGGATGACTACTATCAGGAACCTGCTTGGTTGAAGGGTAGTATTTACGAGGTTTTACAGAAGCGAGGCAACTATTCGATTTTTCTGAAAGGCATCGACCGCGCCGGATTCAAGCCAATGGTCAGCGGTAAAAGTATCCTGACGGTCATGGCTCCTAATGATAGTGCCTTTTCGGCTTATTTGAAGGAACAATACGGCGCCGGAACAACCATTGACAACCTGTCGGAAACCGAAGTGAAGAAGTTGATCGGGTTTCACATCCTGTATTATGCCTTCGATAAGAACATGCTGATCAATTTCAGACCAAATGAAGGCGATGGAGCCACATTGGAAGAACAAAATATCGGAGCAGGCCTGTATTACAAACATCGTACAAAAAGCCAGGATCCCATCACGATTGAAAAGGACACATCCGGTAAAGATGTCAATGTGTATCATTTGGAACGCTTTCTACCCGTTTTTTCTTATAGGATGTTCCAGACCAAACAAATCGATGCCGATTATAACTATACCTACTTTTTTCCGGCGACGCCCTGGAAAGGAGCGACTGGTTTCAATGTGTCCAATGCCAGTGTCAACGACTATTCCGTACTTTCCGATAATGGCTATGTTTATACGATCGACAGGGTGCTTAAGCCACTTGAGACGATTTACAATGAGCTGTCCTCAAATGACAATTATTCGGATTTCCTGAAACTCTATAATAAATATGGTTATTATCAAGAAGACAACAACCTGTCACTCGAATATGGTAACGGGCTGTTACTTTATCAGCATTACCATACTTCACCGCTTGCCAATATCGCATTGGAATGGCCGGTAACAGATTATACGCAGGTAGCCGACCTGGCATATAAGGCATACAGCGTTTTTGCTCCCGACAATTTAGCCCTGAAATCCTTTTTTAACGAATACTGGAAAGTGGGCGGTTATGATTCGCTGTATGAAGTCAGCAAGCAGTCCATCGAGTACTTGCTTTATAATTGCGTGTATCCTTCTTCCATCGTTTTTCCTGAGGAAATTACCAAAGGGAGGATTATCAACAGCTACGGAACCAAAATCAAATTCAACGTGGAGAATGTCCCGGTTGGTAACCGGAAGATGTGCGTCAACGGATCGTTGTACGGCTGTAACGAACTAACTCCGCCGGCTATGTTTGGTTCCGTGACGGGACCAGCGTTCCAGTATAAAAAATACAGTATATTCTTAAAAATGCTGACGAACGCAGACCTGGTTATGACGTTGTGTTCGGATGCAACCAATTACTTTATGCTGTATCCTTCCGATGAGATCATCAATGGTGCCGGCATTACGGTGCAGAATGAATTGCTCTATCGTGGTACGACCAAACTTGGAAACTCAGCTCAGCAAAATTATGTCTATACCCATGTTGCCAGTTTGGATGGCATCACAGGCAACTACACCTCGTTGCCGACAGGCTCAGGGAACTATGTGTTCCGTACTCTGTCTCCCAATATGGTTCTTTACTGGTATATGCATGACGGAAAGATCACCAACAGTATCAAGTTCGATGAATTGCTTTATACCTCAGACCTGACGGAAGACGATGTGTTCTGTGACCTGGATGAACTGTCATTCAGGACCGGATGGACAAACGGAAAATGTTATGCCTATCACAATACCAAAAAGTCTTTCTTATTTGAAGGGTCGTTGGACAATGCCAATTATGCCAAATTTGTGCCGCTGATGATCGGGAACAGGAATGATGAATCAAAATTGTTCTATGGCTTTATCCAGCTGCTTACTCAGGCCAGCCTGGTCAATACGACGACGCAGTCAATTACCGGAGTGAATGAAAGTTGCCTCATGTTTGTGCCGACAACGGCTGCCATCAAGAATGCGATTATACATGGAACCATTCCTGGAATCACCTCAACAAACACGTCAGTCGATGATGCCGGTTTTTTTGCTAATTGTACGGTGACTGATGCAACGGCTTTGAAATATTACCTGATGAGCTATTTTATTCCACTGAGTACGGCGACGATATCCAATTATCCGTATGTGGGATGGGAAGAAAAGACGACCGGTGGACTGCCCACATTACAGACCTATGACGTTGAAGGAAACTCAGGAACGGTATCTGTTTCCACTAAAATGAATGTT
>JAUZOU010000462.1 GCA_030706285.1 Bacteroidota bacterium | reverse complement strand
TCTCTTTAAGGTTTCGGTCAGCGGAGTACTGTGACGGGCAAACAGTTCGACCGGTTCCATGGCCGGTGTATTGTGCTCACTGCCAAACGTGACGACAAAGCCCTGTTCATGCAAATAGGAAGCATATTTTTCCAGTAAGGTCACCTCATTACGGGTCGTGATAAATTCAACCGAATGGAAACCACGAGCTGTCAACTCTTCAGCCACTTTTTCCAGATCACGCTCAAAATCGGTATAACTGCCATTGGCATCATCAGCCAGAAATGGATAGGTGGGGATACCGCCGGCTGCCAGAATGATGTCACAAACTGTCTGCATCGGTAGAAAAGCGTTCGGATCTTCCGGTACAAATGCGGCTCCACCAGCTTTAAGCAAGTTCCCGCGAATTTCGTTTTCGACACCGGCTATATTACCGGTTTCCGATTTCAGCGCTTTTCCGCCGAATAGTATGAAAAAAAGCGTTTTGATGGCAGCCTCATCGTTGCGACAGGCTTCATACACCTTCAGGCGCAAGGCTTTGGCCAAATGCCTTTCCCGGACGGAACCCATTGTCAGTTTCGTCCTGATCCAATTGAAATCAAGGTTGAAACCGGCGTTGTTGGCTGCCAGCACCTCATTCAACTTGGCACACATGCTTTCGACTTGGCGGTTTGATTCGGCATGCACACCAGCCAGTTGAGACGCATAGGGTTCAGCCAGTTTGAACGGATGCGACATTCCTTTTCCACTCAGATACGTCCTTCCCGGATTGGCCGGATCGTTTACCCTGAGCCCTGCCCGCTGATCAGCTTCGTTCAAACTGATGAATTCAATGTTGAACAGCGGATACAAATGGCGTTTTGCACACTCGGTGGCCCAGGCATCGTATCCGCCTGTGGTATAGAAGTCGTTGATGCCGACAACTTTAACGGATTCATTGACAGCCATATCCAACGCCTGCGTCAGATCACTGAAGGCACTGAAGGAATAAGGCGTATGCAGATGCGCGTTGACGTTTTTCAGTTTCATGTATTAACTCATTAAGGTCGGAAGATGTTTCAAAAGGGAGCGACGCTCAGCGTTGCACCCCTTTGAAAAACATCCATCACAACTTTCCACAATTGATTCGTTTATAAAAGAGTAGGTCCCAGCCCCCTCAGATCCTGATTGCAGTACAATATCCAAAGAACGGGAATCTCAACTCATTGAGATTAAACCCCTAATTTAGCCCGGCGCACCATTTCTGCATCCGTAAAGTTTTCTCCCGGAACATAACCGGCCAGAGGCTGGATGCGCTCGTGGATCATATCCAGGAACCACTTTGGCTGCGGGAAGAAGGCTTCTTCCAATTCATGGGCAGGCGTGATCCAGTTGCGTGAGCCAAGCACACAAACCGGCGCATCCAAATAATCGAAGCACAAGGATCCGATGTTGGCTGCCAAGTCGTTCAGGAATGAGCCACGGGCACAAGCATCGCTGGCCACAATGATCTTTCCGGTCTTTTTGACGGACTCAATCACTTTCTCATAATTGAACGGAACCATACTACGGGCATCAATCACCTCGGCACTCATGCCATAGGTCGCCTCGAGTTCTTTGGCCGCTTTCAACGCCGGATACAAGGTATTGCCAATGGTCAGGAAGGTAATGTCCTTTCCTTCTTTCTTGACATCTGCTTCGCCGAATGGAATTTCATAATAGCCTTCAGGCACGCCACCTTGATGGAATTGCTCCCCAATATCATAAATACGCTGACTTTCAAAAAAGACAACCGGATCGGTTCCCTGAAGGGCCGCATTCATCAAACCTTTGGCATCGTATGGCGTAACAGGGAAACAAACTTTGATGCCCGGTACGTGTGCCACCAGCGAAGACCAGTCCTGTGAATGCTGGGCACCGTATTTGGAACCGATGGACACACGAACAACAACCGGCATCTTGAGCACATTACCACTCATAGCTTGCCATTTCGGCAACTGGTTGAATAGTTCGTCCCCGCAACGGCCAATAAAGTCACAATACATGATTTCCGGGATGACACGGCCACCGCACATAGCATAACCGATAGCTGTTCCGATGATGGCGCCTTCTGCGATTGGAGAATTGAACAGACGATGATACGGCAACGCTTCGGTCATGCCCTGATAAACGGCAAAAGCGCCGCCCCAGTCGCGGTTTTCTTCACCATAGGCTACCAAGGAAGCATCTTTGTAGTAACGATCCATAATGGCTTCGAAAATGCCATCTCTCAACTGAAACTGTTTCATTTTGCTGAATGGTTTCCCTTCAGCATCAAAAGCGAACCGCTCTCTTCCGGCAATTTTCTTGACTCGGGAGTTTTCAGACAGTGGCTGAAGCACATCAGGCTTGGCGGTCGAAAAAGAATCCACCGATCCGTTAGAGAACATCATGTCTCCGATCACCTCCGCATTCGTCATGCGGGGAGAAATCTCATCGTTGATGGCTTTCAGGAACATTTCATAAATCAGGTCTTTCACATCCTTTTGAATGGCATCCAAATCGGATTGAGTGGCCACGTTGGCATCGATCAGTTGTTCGCCATAGGTTTTGATGCAATCATATTCTTCCCAGGCTTCCACCTCATCTTTAGTCCGGTAAGAAGAC
>JAUZOU010000461.1 GCA_030706285.1 Bacteroidota bacterium | reverse complement strand
CAAATGCTATGCCTGTCGTGCCGTTTGTCCATTATGCTATTGTACATCCTGCACCGTGGAATGCAATCAACCACAATGGATCAAATTGTCTTCCGAAACCGAAGGCAATCTTGAATGGCACATCATGCGCGCCATGCATCTGGCCGGCCGTTGCATCAACTGCGGCGAATGTGGACGGAACTGTCCTGTCGGCATTCCCGTCCATTTACTAACAATCTTTATGAATCAGGAAATCGAACGGGATTTCGGAGGAAAAACCGGCAGTTCTGCCAAGACTGGCTATGCACTGAATACGTTTAACCCCGAAGACAAAGGAGACTTTTTCAAATAACTGACATAAAACGGTATCAGCCATCTTTCAACGATGACCAACCGGTTTGAGAATACTATGAACATGGAACTAAAACTGATCTCATCCGCCAATTTGCAGCTTTTTTTTGAAAAGTTGCTTCAATCCGGAAAAATCATGATTGCGCCAGTGCTGAAGCCGAATGGCAAGGTTTATTTTCAGCCAGTGAAGGCCTATAGTGATGTGGCAACAGATTACATTCAGACTGTTTTTTCAGCCAAATCTGTCGTCTTTCCGAAAGTAGAGACCTTGTTTGCCTTTACAAAGAAGGATGGCAAAATAACACTGACCAATTCACTGGATAACATCCCGGAAACAGTTATCTGGGGATTGAGACCGTGCGACGCGTCTGCCTTCGATTATCTATCAGACTTCTTTCTGCGTGAAAATCCGGATAGCTATTTCAAAACACGGAAAGACCGCACGACACTGGTAACATTCAGTTGCAGCCACTCAGACGAGGCTTGCTTTTGTACGTCTGTCGGTTTGAATCCCGGCAGTACGATCGGTAGTGACTTACAGATGACTGTCATGAACAAGGAAGTCTATGTTGAGATACTAACTGAAAAAGGCAAACAGGCTTCAGCTATTGCCACTTCGTTGTTCTCGGAGACAGAAACGAAGGATAAAGCACCCTTTCTGGCAAATCCTGTCACCCGTTTTTCGATGGACGCCATCAAGGATAAAATGAAACAGGCATACGACAGTGCCGAATGGAAACACCTTTCGTTGGGCTGTTTCAGTTGCGGAGCCTGTGCCTTCTCCTGCCCTACCTGCTCCTGTTTTGACATCCAGGATGAAGGAACACAGGACAACGGAAAGCGGTTGCGTTGCTGGGATGCCTGCGGATTTGGCCTTTTCACCAAGCATAGTTCCGGGCACAATCCCAAGCCAACGCAGGTAGAACGTCGCCGTCAACGGTTGATGCATAAATTTCACTATTCTGTAGAGAACCTTGGCAGAATCAGTTGCGTAGGCTGCGGTCGTTGTATCCGCATTTGTCCGGCGCACCTGAACATATTTGAAAACATTCTTAGCGTGACAAAAGACTGATATGGAGACAAAAAACAGTTACATACCTTATAAGATGCGCATCGCTGACATCAGGGAAGAAGCGCCTTTGATCCGGACATACCGGCTTGAATTCGAGAATCCCGTCGATGCCGCTTCATTTTCATTCAAAACCGGCCAGTTTGCAGAATACGGTGTTTTTGGCGAAGGAGAAAGCACCTTCTGCATTGCATCCCCACATACGCGGGAAGGATACGTCGAATGTACCTTCCGCCGTACCGGCCGTGCGACAAAAGGCCTGGCCAATTGTGAAATAAACGATACCATAGGCCTGCGAGGCCCTTTCGGAAAGGCCTTTCCTATTGAAGAATGGTATGGTAAAAATGTGGTCTTCATTACCGGCGGTATTGCTTTACCCCCACTTCGCAGCGTGATCTGGACCTTACTTGACCAACGCGAAAAATTTGGAAACATCACCATTTATTATGGTGCCAAAAGTGTTGATGACCTGGTGTATAAATCAGAACTGGAAGAATGGAACAAGCGTGAAGATATCAATCTGTTCCTGACAGTGGATCCGGGTGGAGAAACACCAGATTGGAAAGGATTGGTTGGTTTTGTTCCAACAATCCTCGAACAAAACATGCCCAAAAGTGAAAATGCTGTAGCTGTCATTGCAGGTCCTCCTATTCTGATCAAATTAGGCATGCCCATTCTGTCGAAATGCGGCTTTCCAAATCAATCGATCTATACGACACTCGAAAACCGTATGAAATGCGGTGTCGGAAAATGTGGGCACTGCACGGTCGGTAAAACGTATGTCTGCAAAGATGGTCCCGTATTCACCTACGATGAACTATTGAAGATGCCTGTGGAATATTAATCAGCGTTTGGTCGATCGATTCTTACTCCTTATTATGAAAAAATGAGGCTGTACCCCTAAACGGTACAGCCTCATTTTTTTTATCGGGAAAGGCCTTCCGTACAGTTTGGCTACAAATTATAAGCAAACGTTCGAATAAATAATTAAATTCAAAGATTGAACCGCTTTTTTTCAGCCATTTATAAAATTCAACATGAAAGAGAAACATTCTATTCTTTGTCATATTGATATTCATTCAATCATTTAAGCATAAATATATCACAATAATTGAATTTATTGCGTCATTTTGATTTGTAAAGTCAAATAATGTTACCTATCTTTGCTGCGAACTAAAATCTGTTATAGATATGGGCTAACATTCAT
>JAUZOU010000460.1 GCA_030706285.1 Bacteroidota bacterium | reverse complement strand
CTTTAAATTTATATCATTGATAGAATACCGTATACCCGGCATTAATTGAAATGCAAAACTTGTATTGCTAGAAGCCTCTTCACCAGTTGTCCATCTAAACCATTCTTTTGTTGTTTTTATGTATTCTGAATGGTTTTTTAGTGTTGATTCAGTATGTAGAGAGTTCATAATCAAGCCAACGCCCATCTCAATGCCTAAATTGTTAATTATGTTAATTCCCTTACTGCCATTTAATGACAAATCATAGGATGAATAGCCCTCTGACAAACCTTGCGGAATATCAAATACCAATTCGACTGAGGTATACTTTTGTCCTTTTTCAGTCCATAAATAGTTACTTGAAATCTGCGAATAGATCTTTTGGCTGCCAAATATCATGCATATTAATGACAGCGCTCCAAGAAAGTATTTTTTCATAATTTAGATGTTATGTTATAGAACAATATATAAATAGTGACCTTATTAGCGTAATAGCTAATAAAGTTGCACCGTTTGATTATCATAAATAAAATAATAAATGATTGATTTTTTTCGAAGATAGAAATATCACTCCTTTTACACAAAAAGGAATAATATGTTGTAGATTTATCCTGTATGTCAGTTATACTATTCAGTAAAAAAAAGTGGTTATGCGGTAAATTTTTCTACCAGAAATAGTGTACTTTTTAAACTTGGAAGTCACTGGGTGGAAGAGGATGAAGCTCGGTTCTTCGATGACCGAGAACCTTTTTCCATTGTACACAAAATTAAGATACATTAATGTAAACCGCCGGATTTTTTATCAAGGCAGAAGATAGTAAAGTAGTATCTCAGCAATTATTTCCCGCTCGATAAATGCTTCAACACCTTGGGAATGCGTGGAAGGTAATAATTGTTGCTGTAAACCAGATACATCTGTTCCCATCTGGAAGAGAATTTCTCTTTATACTGGCGAATGCCTTTGAAGTGGCTCAAGGATTTGACGTGTTCATAGGCAAAATGAGTGATCCTTTCTGTAAAAGAAGATCCTTTGATGCCGGACAGTGGTGCCATGCCCAGGTTGACAGTTTGATATCCTTGTTCCTTAAGAAAAAGCATGGTCCGGACCAGCAGTAAGTCCATGACACCGTTTGGTGCATCATTGACTTTCCGGATCATATCATAGGCTGCCTCATTGGATACATCACTGGGAATCACGTTCAGGAAGGCATAAATGCGTCCACTCTCATCTTCTACCGTAATGATAATCTGATTTTTAAGAATCTCCTTGTCAAATACGCTTTCCGTAAAGGCCATCTCTTTTTCATGCAAGACCTGAAGCCAGTTTTCAGAGACTTTCTCCAGTTTCAACAGGATAGTATCATCGACAGGGGCCGTATACACCTTGGTTTCGAACCCTTTAGCCTTTAACTGATTGAGATTCTTTCTGGTCGATTTCATCGTCATACTGTTTAGAGAAAACGATTCCAGGTCTACAACGGCTTCATCGCCGATGGGTACACTTCGCTTTCCCAATTCCGTATACATGGACAGGGAAGCCTTCGGGATGCGGTAATACACGCTGATCAGCCCATTCTCAAGGCAATAACTGTCAAAAGCATAAATAAGCCCTCTGGCTGCGTCTTCATCTTTGCAGACCGGATTTTCCAAGGCTACGGCATAATAACGATAGACCTTGAAGGAAATGAAGCCTTCGTATTTGTCTGAGAAAAAGAATAATTTGTCCGGATAGATTTTGAAATAATCGAACGCGGAACGGCCGTATTTCTGTAGCAACAACGCGGCTTTTTCCTTATCGTCTTCCGTATTGAACGGCTTCGAGAAAATCGGCTTAAGAATACTGAAGAAGATGAAACAGAGTACCGCTCCTCCGGCTGTATAGATGGCGTAAATAAAATGCTGTGCAAAAGCAGTCCGTGGTGCCAGTCCGTCATCATCAAACAGGAAGAATAGCCGGAGCATGGTCTTGAATGCATTCCAGAAGTCAAAGTTAACGCCGAAATGACGCTTGTCCATCAGCATGAAACCCATGACGCCAAACGTAAGTAACGCCAGTATACTGTAGACAAGAACCCGGATGCTGATGCGCGTTAGTTGCTTATGGGGCTTCAGCCGGTAAAAATCGCGGGTATGCCATAAGACAACGACCACAAACAATGCCAGAATTGCTTCTTCATAGTCAACACCTTTGAGCAGGTGTCCTACCGTTGATAATATAGACAGAATCAGAGCAACCCCCCAGGCTCTTCTGGATCCCTGGAGCAAAAAGACACACAGGATCAGCATGAAAAGACCGATGATCATAATCAAACCGTTGCTCATTTGCGGAATGGCTTCCGGCATCCATTCTTTCAGGATATGCATTCGTTCCGGTAAGGCTGGTGTCACAGAAGAAATGACGTTCACCAAACCAAGGACAAAGATCATGATGCCTGGCAACAGCCGTAAGATCAAATTGTCTTTCTTGGATATGAAACTGATCACACCGGCAGCTAACGGCAGCCAGAATTCAAAGAACCGGTACAACAAGGTCATGGCAGACGCCAATACGAGGGGATAGCCATATTGGCCGAGAATGTAGGTGACTGACACTTCGATGGCTCCAAGACCACGCAGGAAAGGTGAAGCCAT
>JAUZOU010000046.1 GCA_030706285.1 Bacteroidota bacterium | reverse complement strand
AGTGTCCCAGGCATCACACTGACGTTGGGAGGTGGCACGAATGTCTGGTCTGTATCGGATTCTACCTTTACCTTTGATAAGGCAACCTATGTAGCCGGTCTGAATGGCAACACCAATCCAGTGGATGGCAATGGTAAAAAATTCTCTGCTTCAGGTGTGCCTCCCACAGTAGGTGCTTTCTACAAATTTGATGCAGCTGTGGATGGCACATTGGATGCGGCCATCATCATTAACAGCGGTAAGAATTCTTACATCGTAGAAGATGCAACCGCTCTGATAGGCTATAATCCGTTTACAGTTGCTGTCAAGACGTATGCTTCCTATTCGATCCCTGTTAAGACTGGAAAATCATATTACTTCTTCAGTGAAGCATCCAAGATGGGCATTATGGGATTTGTCTTTAAGAGTCAAACCGGAACAGTGAATCCTGCACAAACAGCCAATGTCGTTTACACATCGGCAGGTGTTTTGTATATCAAATCTGCAAAGGCCGATCAGGCTGTTGTGTACGATTTGTTAGGCAAGAAAATCCTATCGACCAAACTGAATGAAGGGCTGAATGAATTCAGTGGCCTGGCTCATGGCTCCTACATAGTTAAGATAGGAATAGAGACGACGAAAGCTGTTCTCTGAAAACGGCTGCTTCAGAATGAAAAACTGAAGTTTGTGTGAAAAGAAAGAGGCTGCATCATTTCGATGCAGCCTCTTTCTTTGGTTAAAATATCTATTTTAGCTTTACGCAATTGATAATAATCTCAGGTTTTCTCAGATTAATATTATGAAATCTGAAATTATTAATTTTATATTTGGGTACATTATGGATATATTTATGCCATAAATAATAGTCAATGTCTAAATAAAAGCACACATTAAATTTAGTATTTAATAGACTATCAATCACTTGCTGTTTGATTCGCAGGTCGTCAACTTATGAGAATGGAAGGCAACTCCGGATCAACCCGTATCAAAATGTCAGACTATCCTTCAGGATGGTATGTGCTTCGTGCCATCAAGAAGGATAAAAAGATAGAGTTCAAGATCATCAAAGAACAAATCCGTAAAAAATACTTAAATCATATCGATCATGAAGAAGCCAATGTTAGTTGTTTCGACTCTTTTAATTCTTTTGTTTACGACGGTTACCTATGCTGTTAATGAGAAAAAAGAAACTGTAAAAGAACGTTCCAAAGAGATGGTAACCAAACTAGGTGCAGATGTTGTGTTGTCGGATAGCCAAAGAGTGGCACTAGAAACGGCAGCTGTAACTTATTTTACCATGCGTGACAGTGCAGAAAATCAGTCAACTACTTTAGACGAAATAGTAAAAAAGAAGGATGCCTATGCCGTCTATCAAACCCTATTGGACAGCCTCCTTACAAACGAACAGAAAGAACAGCTTCAGGAAAAGAACAAGGAGCGAGACGAATCCCAATCCAGCCATTCCGTAAAAGTCCAATAAACAGGTAACCGATTAGTAGAAAAAATTTCGACAGCCATGAAAAATATACATACCAGGGTTTTACTAGCAATAATGATGATCATGTCTTTCCTGCCACTGCCTGTTTTGGCGGCTACGTATACTATAAATCAAGCATCAGGAAGCATCGGTGTAGAAGGGACGGCCTACACAGATAATATGGAAGAAATCTGGTACATCAATATAGGTTCGGCAAGTCCTGTTCAGCTAAGTTTTTATATTGATACAGAAGAAGCTTGTGATGACATTGACGTCTATAGCATTAATGCCTCAGGAGTTGAAACGTTGATCCATTCTTTGAGTGGACAGGATTATGGAACAATATCTTCAGTTATTGCTAGTGGTAAAGTAAAAATCGTTTTTATGACTGACGGATCAGTTAGCAATGGAAGTGGTTATAAAGGGTTCTCCATGTCATTCAGTGCCTACAACTATTTTTCCGTAAATGAAAGCAGCTACACGACCTGCAATTCTATTGTAAATGGCAAGATGGGCATTGGAACAAGTACCCCTCGAACTAAACTGCACATCAATAACGGTAACAATACAGATGCCGCCATTCTGGCCTCAGCCGGCGAAGGAAATAATCTGGTGGTGAGCAGTTTGGCCACAAGCCCTGTCTATACAACCGTATTTAAGATCTCCCATGAATTTAACAATTCAGACAGGAGAAACGGTTATATGGCTTTTCATAGAGGCTGCAGTACGTACGGTGGTTTCCTTGAATTTGGGACAAATGGCCTGCCAAGAATGACCATTGATAAAGATGGATTAGTAGGTGTTGGTACGAGCAGTCCAACTCAAGCCTTAACGGTAACCGGTAATCTGTCAATCAGCCCCAGTGGAACCACCAGAGATGAAAAGTATAACGGAAGCCTGATAATAACCAAGCCTTCTTCAGCCAGTGGACAATACATCAACTTAATACAGGCCGGAATAATTCCTTGGTCGATAGGCACAGTGTATAATGCAGGATCCTTTGCTATTGGTATTAGCAAAATAACAGATTCAGAATTCCGCAATCCATTTTTTGTGATCACACCTGAGGGAAAGGTCGGAATAAACGATTCCATTCCCAGAGCCAGGTTGCATATCAATAATGGGAACAATTCCGATGCTGCCATATTGGCTACAACTACTGCCGGAAACAATCTGGTTGTAAGTAGCCTGAATCCTGATACACAATGGGGAACAGTGTTCAAAATCAGCCATGAGTTTTATAACTTCGACCGAAGAAATGGCTACATCGCATTCCACAGAGGCGGTGATACCTACGGTGGTTTTCTTGATTTTGGAACCAATGGCTTGTCGAGGGTGACAATAAACCAGGATGGAAAAGTTGGTATTGGGACATCAAATCCATCGTATCTTTTGGATGTAAAAGGCACAATTCGTGCAACAGAGGTAAGAGTCGTTTCTGTTGACAATTTTGCCGACTTCGTTTTTGATAAAAATTACGAGTTGCCCAAACTGGCCAACGTTGGAGACTATATTCAAACGAATGGTCATTTGCCCAATATTCCTTCTGCAAAAGAAGTCAAAGAGAATGGCGTGGATCTGGCTGAAATGCAAGTTAAGTTATTGCAAAAAGTGGAAGAATTGACGCTGTATGCACTTGATCAGCAAAAGCGAATCGAAAAACAGCAAGAGAGAATTGATAAACTGGAAAAAGAGTTGAAAGAGGTTAAAAATAAATAGTACGACCTATGACTTGTCTCCATGAAAAAATAATGCTGGCAATGCTGATATTGGTGTTGCCAGGAGGGGCGTTTTCTCAGACTCCAAAGCCGAACTTCATATTGACAGATCCGGATACATTGCCGCAAAGGACGTATGAGGCCAGGAACTATATATACATGAAGCCCGGATATCGATTTACAGCTACATCAAGTAACGATGCTCTTGTGGCAAGGATCAATCCATCATTAACCTTTAATATTACATCAATTCCAAATCCTGTTCCAGGAGATACGACATCTTCGTTAGAAGATCTGCCATATATTCCTGGTAATTCATTCAATTCGGATGAACCGAAGAAAATTGTCGGCGTTGAAGAATCGGCTAGCGGAGAAAATCAAGTTCACCGAGTCTATCCAGTTGTGTGGCTAAGAACGGTTCCGTTGACTGGAAACTTAAACGGTGCTTACCATTTGGAAGATATTTGCAACGGCAAGTCAACGCTTTTTAAAAAGATGACAACTGGCAGCTGGACTGACTATGTCACAACGCGTAGTCAGATACGTACCTATAACTTCAATCCAGCCATTTTCGTAGCAAATGATACCTATGTAAAGAAGCTTCTTACCAGCACAACCAATCTTGCTCAGGCGACGATTATGGGCATCTGGGGGTTAAAGTCAGACTTCTCAAACGACCAATTTCTGTTTACACAGCAGGGAAGAAGCAATGAATGGATACTGTTTGGCAAACAGTCAGTTGTTCATAGTGATAACACTCTGTCAGATCTGGCATATGGAAATATTAATGCCAGAAACTTCTTTTATCAGCAAAACGCTCTGGAAAAATCAGACACGGCTTTTCACGAAAAGGGGATGCGTATAGGTTCCTATTATAAATCCAACGTTTCCATGCATTCCGTATGGGGTGAAGCACAGGAAGCGACTCTGTTTTTCGGAGCCAAAAGTGATTCGATCAAGCGTTGGAATAATTTTAACGGCTTTCAGGGTTATATGCCTGAATTGCTGATTTTTAATCATCAGCTGAGTCAACATCAGATTCAAATCTACAACACATACCTGGCCATTAAATATGGAATCACACTTGATACCTCCTATCTGGCTGCCGATGGAGAAGTCATTTGGGATTACCCATCCAATACAGGTTATAACAATAGGATTACAGGTTATGGGCGCGAAGATGATCTGGGGCTGATGCAGAAAGTTTCCACGACTTCGTATGAAGAATATCCCTATTTTTCCGATCAGTACGATACCCATGATTCTACCGATTCCTACCATTCATCTTCCAGATATCGTTTGCTGGTTATGGGGTTCCAACCGGCAAATCCTGTCAATGATAGCCGATATTTCATTTTTGGAGATGACGGTGGTCCATTGAAATATGATACGACAATTATAAGTGGACACAAGATGCTGACCCGTCGGTGGATGCTTCAGACGAACACGTATAAAGATGCAGCACTTAGCAAAAACCTTGCATGGATATCATATGGTCAGCATCTTATCTTTTCCAGAAAATATGGGACAAACATGTACAGGGGTGATCTGATAAAGACGACCTCAATGGATTCTTCGGCTATTGTATCATCGGAAGCACTAAAGAGCAAAGATGGCTACCTTGCATGGACAGTTGATATTGAATATGGCCCAATAATAGCCAAGTTTGGAACAATTCATTCCTATCTGGAGCCAGGACAGCACGACTACGGATACCGGATTGAAATTGATGGACAGGTGCATAGCATAATCAAAGGAGTGGTACAGCCATATAGCCTTTTTACTGTGGAAAAAGGGCAGCGGCTGGAAATTGAAAAAAATGAGAAAGCCGTATACCTCAAGGTAAATGGTGTCAGGTATAAAAGCACCGAATTCCTGATCGATACTGCCGACATCAATAAAACGTATTACGGAGCTTTTATTCTGGGGAAGAACACCTATGACTTCAAACTGATCGATTTTCGTCATGGTGGTTTTGTCAATACCGGACACCGGATCGAGTTGTCGTATGATTCAAAAAGAGCCTCAGGTTTTGCCAACCCGGCCATCGGAAAAATATACTTGCTGGTCGACACAACAGGCCAGGGCGTCTTTACCGGTCATGAAAAGGAATATGCTTGCGACGAGTTGGATACAACGCGCACAAAGATCATTTTCAACAATATATTCTGGGATTCATCGCCTTCCGGCATTTATTACTTCACCTTTGCCTATAGAGACGTGGTTACATTAAGGTCTTGGGAGTCTGACGATCAGGGAAAGGATCCTGAACAAAGTTCCAAGGATGATATTCAGATCTACAGTAGCGGTAGCGGACAGCCACAGATTACCGTAAGAATTCAGACCGCTGAGTTGACGCCGGTAAACATTCAGATTTACGATCTTGCAGGCCGGCGTATAAAGAAAAGAGATATTCCTGCCAGTGCCGACATTACCTATTCAGATTTCCAGCTGCCTGCGGCAGGTCTGTACATCGTTAAAATTGCAACCCAATTCAGGCTGTATACTCGTCAAGTGGTTTCAAAATAATAGATTCATTGTATTATGACTAACAAGAACAAACGTTTACTGCTGTTTTTCGTCATCATAAGTTCCATTGTTGTGTTTGTATTTGCTGTTCGTATGCCGGTTCCGGCGGGGCAACAGTTACCAACCAATGGCAGTGTCGTATATGTAAAGAAACAGGTGCCTCAGCAATTAGCACATAAGGCGTTTCGCATAAAGAAGCCGTCAACAAGTACTTCCGGCAATGTTGTTCAACAGTTCTTTCTTGCAAGCCGTCAGACTGGAATCATAGGTCTTTACGGTAGAAATCAGACGGACAATCCAGTCGATAATATTTTTTCAGTCCGCATTGATGAGGTGCTCAGCGAAAAGGATGCTGTTTGGCTGACCTACCGGCTGACCGGTGTGGAAGATTTCAGTAACGTGGCTTGTTGCATCAACGACCGTCTTGCTTTTGGTGGTCGCCAGATCAAGACGACAGATTCTACAAAGATTCAACGCATATCATTGTCACCGTTGTGGTTGACAACCGGAATAAACCGCATCCAGTTTGGCTTGCCGGAACATGCCGCTTATGGCTATAAAGTAAGCGATCTTTCAATTGAAGTGCTTAAAAATGGCGCCAGTTCGCCATTAAGTATCCAGGTCAGTCCTTCGTCTTACAACGGAAATATATATGTTCACGGATTCACTACAAAAGGGACGATCTCAGCCATTCAGGCAAATGGTACCAATGTCAACGTTCGCGACAACGAATTTGAAGCCCTTATTCCGGTAAAGGAGCAAAGACTTGCATTGACAGCCATGATAGATGGAAAGCGGTATTCAAGACACATTGCTATCGCCGGCGACATCAAGGCAGACACCGTATATTGTACTAATAATACCATTGTCTGTCAGTCACGGACGTTTGTCAAAGGCGAAGCTGGCCAGCTGCGTATCCATAACGCAGCACTTTTGGTTGACCGGGGTGCCATGAAGAGGACTCAAAAGCTTTCTCTTACTTCTCTTCGTGGCGTGGATATTCCGGCGATGGATCTTGGATTGGACAATGTAACCGATGAAAATGTTGGTTTTCGTTTCTTGCCTCACGGAGAACATTTCAGCAAAGCCGCCACGGTTGCATTGAAATATGATAGAACCAAGATTCCCGATGGTTATACAGAAAACGATATCAGAACATTTTATTTCGACGCTTCAACCAAGCACTGGGTCGCTTTGGGACGCGATTCCGTCAATAAGGCTCTATGTATGGTATATTCCAAGACCACTCACTTTACGGATATGATTAACGGAGTGATAAAAGCGCCTGAATCTCCCGAAACGCAAGGCTTCATTCCGACCATGATGAATGATATAAAGGCGGCAGATCCGGCTTCAAAGATTGAAGTTATAGCTCCACCGACAGCTAATAATATGGGATCGGCCAATTTATCTTATAACTTGGAAATGCCTCCTTCCAGTAATGGCATCAGTCCGAATCTGGCTGTTCAGTATAATAGTGATGGCGGTAGCGGTTGGCTGGGCGAAGGCTGGGATCTGAATATACCGAGTATAACAGTGGATACACGTTGGGGTGTGCCAAGGTATGACCGTAATTATGAGACAGAAACGTATAATATGGGTGGCGTTATGCTGGCAACAGTTGTAGATACGCTGAATACTGACACATTGGGCGCTGCCTCGGTCGCTCATAAAGGTGTATTATTCCAACGACTGATTGGTTTAAATAACGAAGGGGTTCAGTTTCATCCTGTTACTGAAAACGGTTTCAGCCGTATTACCCGTATTGGAAACACTCCTGGAAATTATTATTGGGAAGTAATCACCAAAGAAGGCGTTACATATACGTATGGAGAGAAACTATATAATGCAGCCCTCGGAGGGACGGTGAATACGTTTGAGTATGAAAATCTGTCCAGTACAAAAAAGACACGAAAAGCAAAAACGGCGATTGCAGAGTGGCGACTATCGTCCGTTAAAGATCAATACAGAAATTTCTGTCGGTACTATTATACCATTGATTCTTTTAAAGTATTTAACGACAATGTTTATGCAAAAAGTATCCGGTTAAGCCAGATAAAAATTGGCCGTTCCAAGATGGAGGGTTCTAATGATGTCGATACAATTTATCAGGTTGTTGATTTTATTCAGAAAACGGCGAGGCAAAAGCGCACGACCAATGCCCGTTATGGATTCCTGACTTCTACCAATCCATTGCTGTTGGATACAGTAAAGATTAGGCACTATGAGCCAAACGGTACGCTGGTTCCGGTTCGTAACTATGCATTCAATTATGCTGCAGGAGTATTTAATACAATGTTGCTCAATAAGATATCTCAATGTGATGATCTGAATGATACTGTGGCTTCGCATACGTTAAGTTACTACAACAATATTTCCGGCAAATACTATCAACCGGAGGAGACGATGAATACAACGTCAGTTGAGGATGCCAATGATGCCAACACACTTGATGCTACAACCATAGGTTTGCCTGCGTTGGGTGGTTCAACAAGCAAAAATTCCTCAGGCTCTTTTCACATCGGAGGTGGAGTCGGAGGTAATTGGGGCGGTGCTGAAATGGGGTATAATTATTCCATTTCAAAAACGTCGTCTGATAGTAAAATGATGATGATTGACATCAACGGAGACGGTTTACCTGATAAGATATACAAAGGTAGCTATAATAAAGCGGAGCGTCTTTGTTTTATTCCGAATCTTGGAAATGGCCGGTTTGACAGCTGTGGAATAGTGCTCGATGGTTACAATGGCAATTTTTCATATTCGACATCGAATTCACACACAAACGGGTGGAGCGGAGACGTAACGGTGGGAATAAAAAAGGCAAGAGTCACTGCAAATGTGGGGATGGATTGGCTGACATCAAGTTCGGAAACGCCAACATACCTTGCGGATGTAAACAGTGATGGGTTGATAGATATTGTCGACGGAGGAACCGTATATTTCAATAGCATCTCATCCTATAATAGCGATGGGGTCGCGATACCTTCTTTTTCAACGAATAGTGGTGTAACTCCACGCCCATTAATGAATATAAAATCCATCCGGGGTAAGGCCGGTGTGTTAAAACTTAGTGATCTGTTCCAGTCGACTCCGGGGCCATCAAAGAATGAACAGCTTAGTCCGGTTGCTGCCAGTGATGCTCCCATCCGGCGTGATACAAGTATCGTTCTTGAAGAAAAAGTCGAAGACTACGATCAAATGCCAATGCAGGATGTCATCCGGTTTTGGGAGGCGCCGCATGCCGGAACGGTTTCTATTCATAGTCACATTAAATATTTAGGTGATGTAAATGCCATCTGTACGGATGGAGTTAGGTTGGCCATTCAAAAAGGAGGCTCTGAAATATGGAATGACTCGATTAAACCGGACGATGCCAATTTAGAGAGGACTCTTTCTCTTTCCAATATTGACGTCACTGCAGGGCAACGTATTTATTTCCGTCTTCAGTCAGGTTCAAACTATTTCAGCGATGGGCTTGAAGATGTTGTTTTATGGCAGCAAGAGGTCTTTTATCAAAAGGATAGGCAAATGTTCCTTGCTGATGAAGATGGATATGAAGATGAATGGTATAGATCTTCTGAAGGATCATTTGTGAGTCTGCAATTTGATAATAAAGTTGATTCAGTAGCTTCGGATATGTACGTTGACGGATCTTTCTCGAAACCGGCAACGAATGATTCTGTTATATTAAAGTTATACGCATCAACCGATTCATTGATCTCGAGAGATTCTGTCGCTATGGAATTAACTACCGATTCCCTTACAGGAGCAATAGATACGGCTCAAATTACGTATAAGATCTGGTTTCCGAATCCAGATCATTTTTCTGAAGAATTGGCATGGGAACATGCTTTTGGTAAAGAAGCAATAACGGTTAATAATATGGGAATGGGCGTATATGGTAACGTATATGGCCCTGTGAATTTCAGGTTTGAGATGTCCTCAAATACCAATCTGCCTTGGGAAAAAATCAAATGGAAGCCCAAAATACAATATTCTCGTTTGTCTGGTAAAGATACAGTCTTATATGCAGGCGTGAAATATAATGTATTTGAAAAAAAATACCATGTGGGAGAAGGTAATTATGAATATTTCTCTGGAAATAACAATTCTCCATCAATAAATGAATATGTAATACCTACAATTGAACTCAAGTCCAAACGTGTGGTAAATACAAATTATACATTGGTCATGTATACTAAAAAATATACTGTCTATAATATGGCTGTAAAACCAGTTGCGACGTTTTATGGACATATTACAAACAATGTCAATAAGTTGGAAAACTTTGTTATCGATACACTAAAGCCGGATGCTTATTTTTTCTCTGTTTATATAAATGATACTATCAGCGCGGATAGTGTGACAGCCACCTGTCATTTCAAGAATTGTAATCCTTCGACTGTATATGTTCCGTATATATATTGCCGCCAGCCGCTATCTCGTTCGATTATGGGACTCAGATGGCGCGGATGGGGCCAGTTTCAGTATAATGCAGGGAACGGACGTTATGCAAAGCCAATAGAAGAAGATAGTTTGTATCTACCCGACAATACGTCGCAACAGTCTATGGAAAAAAGCTGGGGCATAAAAAATATGTGTCTATTTAATATGACCCATAAACCATGTAAAGAAAGTTATTATTGGAGTGGAACCAACGATTATTTACTGATATCCGGAGACACCATGTGCGCCGGACGGTTGAATGATGGAGAAATGCCTGCAATATTACTTCCTGCCTATACAACACCCGCTCAAAAGGCGCCAACCATGCTGTTAAGAAATAGGATCACTTCTGGTCCGGAGCAGACCTTGTCCGGAGCCATTTACAAAATCAGTGATGCTCCGACCCTTTCGAGTCGTTCCAAAGCAACGACCTCTTGGGGAGGTGCTTCTGCAGAGATCGGAACATGCGCATCTGTGGGTGGAAATCTTGCGAAATCTACCGGTGAAACGAAAATCACGAGTGCTTATATGGACATGAATGGCGATGGTTTTCCGGATTATATTACCGATGACCGGGTAGAATATACCAATCCAAATGGCGGCCGTGATGGAGAAGTGGATACCATAATGACAGAAATAAGTAATAATGATAGCGAATCTTATGGCTTTTCCGGTAGTTGTACAGCCGCACTATCTGAGGAAGGAGCTGTGTCTCCAGATAAGAACACAACTGATAATAATGGTCACTGTTCAAGCTTAATAGCGATGAACTTGTCAAAAGATCTAAATGCCAATATAAATTATTCAAATAGTAAAAACAATACCACTTCAACCACAAGCTATATTGATTTAAATGGCGACGGCTTACCAGACAGGTTGTATTTAGATAAGGGCAAGGTCAAAGTCTGCCTTAATCTGGGATATGGGTTCTCGATTCCGATCGACTGGGGACTGACAGAAATATCTCATACCCAAAGTATCAGCAATTCAGTGGGCGCTTCCTGTGGTGCCTCATACACTAAAGCGTTGGATAAAATTATAGCAGAAGGAGGAAAGAACGGTGCAAAAGCACTGAAATGGGCAAAAAAACTCAATCTGGGAATAAATGTTGGCGTAAATGGCGTTTCTACAACCAATTATAGTCTGTCCAATCTTTTTGATGTCAATATGGATGGCTTGCCTGATAAGATATATAAGAGCCCTTCTGGTAAAGTAGCCGTACAATTCAATATCGGTATCGGTTTTACAAATCCAATTACCATGGAAGAGATAGAGGCATTCTACAAATCGTGTTGCTCATCTACCGGAGCCAATCTTTCCATTAATATAAATATTAGTCTTTTCTTTTTAAGATTATCTTTGGGTGCTTCCGGAAGTTTAGGATGGGCAACAGACTATACACTCAATCAACTGATGGATATTGATGGCGATGGATTTCCCGATGTGGTAAAGGCAAATGATATGTTTGGTTTTCTTGCTCAGTTAAATGTTAAGCGATCCCTGATCGGTTGTACCAACAAGCTGAGTGCTGTTTCCAATCCGTTTGGGGGAACTATCCGGCTGAACTATGCTCGTACCCAGGCTTCGTATGACCACCCGGGAGGAAAGTGGGTCATGAGCGCGATGTCGGTTAATGACGGGATTTCCGATGACGGAGATAGTTTGATGAATAGATTTACCTACGGCGAAGGGAAATATGATCGCTACGAACGGGAATTTCTTGGCTTTGGCAATGTGTTGACCGAAAACGTCAATACGGCAATTCAGACACTTCCGGATTATCGAAAAATACGTCAGGCCTTTGATAATTCCAATTATTATAACCGGGGAACACTTTTGAGTTCCGAAATTATTGGCGTAGACGGAAGCACTGAAAATACCTATTCAAAAACGACTAATCAGTATCATACCTATTCTGTTTCTCGTATATCACATTCGAGCAACGCTGATAAGTTGGGCAAATACTGCCTGAAAGAGATATCGCCGGAATCTGAATTGACAAAGGCTAATCTGTTCCTGCATCAGTACATTATCTATAGCCCGTTGAAATATACCCAAAACACAGCTTATGCTTATTCCGGAAGCACCCAGTCCTCGCTGGTAACTTCCGAAAGTTATTCTGACTACGATATTGATCCAGGCACTCATGGCGAAATCTCCGTGTATAAGTTCAGCGACAAGGGTGGACTGGGTGTCAACGGTACAGGTGTATACAACTACATGACAACCATTAGCTATCTTAGAGACAAGCCTTTGATGACCCTTTTTGCCTTACCGGTAGAGGTCATTGTAACAGGCTACGATCAAAAGGTTTATAGAAAGACGTTGGCGGTTTGGAATGATAATTTTGCCTCTCAGCTGCGTGTTGTGAAGAATGTGATAGCTCCAGGCGATACGGCAACAACAACCTTGGGTTATGACAACTGGGGGAATATTTGTCAAAAGGAACTGCCGGGTAAGATCAAAAATGATCGTATGTGGTATACCTATAAATACGACAGTTTCTACCATCTTTTCCCCATTGAAGTGTCCGACCATTTTAACTATACTTCCAAGATGGGCGATTATAACTATATATACGGCATTCCTT
>JAUZOU010000459.1 GCA_030706285.1 Bacteroidota bacterium | reverse complement strand
TGAACGTACGATGCACAAAATGCGCAAAACGCTTGCGGTCGCTCTTGTCCCCATTGCACAAAAAGTCAAAAGGATCATGGTCCATGAGCTCCATTAACCGGTTGGCATTATGGATGATGCTTTTGCGTTGCCCCCACGAAATAGTTGCCGTTAAAAAAGCAGCAATCTCAATATCTTCCTTTCTTGAAAACTGATGCGGAATCTGAACAGGATCCGAATCAATAAACTCAGGACGCTCGTAGCAAGCAGCCCTGTCGTCCAGAAAAGACTTTAACTCCATAAGATGTTGAAAATGGATCATGCTTGAGGTGATAGCAAGACAAAGGTAATCATATCAAAACGTATTTCTGGTTTTCGAGCAGAAAGTCAATATAATTTGCATCCGGCAAATTGCTTTCCATTATAACGATCAGTTATAAGGCATTCCAAAAAACGATGGGGTTTCATCCTTTTAAGGCTTTACCTTTGAGCCAAAATTTAGAAGCAGATGAATACCATAACCCCTTTTCTGGAAAAATACAAGAACAGTTTTTATATTCTTTTGTTGACCGGCTGTCTTTTTCCGGCCGTGACCCCACCTGTTGCACTTTTTGCCGGGCTGATTTTTGCTCTGAGTTGCGGGCCGGTCTTTCCAACGTTTAACAAGAAAATGTCCAAATACCTGTTACAGGGGTCTGTCGTTGGACTCGGATTCGGAATGAGTCTTCAGCAGGCCTTTGCTTCAGGTAAGGACGGCATGCTTTTTACCATCGTTTCTGTTGCAGGCACTTTGATATTGGGCAGTTTTATTGCCAAAAAGCTTAAGGTCGATAAACGAACCGGCTATCTCATCAGTTCCGGAACAGCCATTTGCGGAGGTAGTGCCATCGCGGCAATCGGTCCTGTCATCAAGGCCGATGATGGGCAAATGTCTGTGTCGTTGGGGACGGTTTTTATCCTGAACGCCATTGCACTCTTCCTTTTTCCCTTTCTGGGGCATCTGTTTGGATTAAGTCAACACCAATTCGGACTCTGGTCGGCCATAGCGATACATGACACCAGTTCAGTGGTTGGTGCGGCTTCTGCTTATGGTGAAGAAGCGTTGCAAGTAGCCACGACTGTCAAACTAACCAGGGCTTTATGGATTATTCCTGTCACCTTTGTCACGTCGTTCATTTTCAAGAGTAAGTCTGACAAACTGTATATGCCCTGGTTTATTTTCTTATTTATTCTGGCAATGGTCATCAATACACTGGTCGATTTACCAGCCGGCTTAACCGGCGGAATTGTCCTGGTGGCACGTAAAGGCTTGACGCTTTCCCTTTTCTTTATTGGTGCTTCGCTCACTAAAACAGTATTGAGAACTGTCGGTGTCCGGCCGATGATTCAAGGCGTCCTGATTTGGATAATTGTCAGTGTCGTTTCCTTGTCGTACATCTACTTCATATCTAAATAAGGGTTGCGATGCCAGGCGCCTGTCTTCTTAATGGAGTAGGCGCCTGAGCAGCCTTCCTTAGTGATTATGGCTGCATACATGCTCATGATCGTGCGTCTGGCACGTATTGCCTCCATCTTTTAATGTTCCGGCCAGATACTGTTTTACTTGTTCTGCCGCATTTCCTTGGCAATTGCGTAAGACCTCAATGCCATGAGCACCGAGTGTGTTGATGGCACCAGTGCCAATGCCGCCGGCTAGCATCACTTTAATTCCTTTTTGTTCGAATATTTCGGCTATATTTGATTTGCATCCGCAACCTTCAGGCGCATCCATGGCTTCCATAGAAGTAATTTCTTGTTGATCGTTGATGGTAAAAATCTGATAGAAGGCACAATGGCCGAAATGATCGTCAATTTGTTGATTTTCTTTAACAGGTACAGCGATTTTCATTGTCATGAATGGTTTAAATTGGGCACTAAGCCCAGAATAGAATGATTTTATTTGTTGATTAAATCAATTTTTTAGTCGTTCAACAGCATGAGTATCTGTGCAATGACCAGCCCAAAATGCATTTCCGGATACTGCTTCATCAGGCATTTTCAGTTTGACTTTTGATTGAACACTGTTTACAGAGCCCTTTAATGACGACATGGCATTCCTCTTTTCTATAGCCTTCCGGTAACTGATAGGGCTGGATGGACACACCTTTCAGACATTCCAGCTTACCACAGTTTGTACAGTAGAAATGAACATGGTTATTGTCATGTTCGTGGAGTTGAACGGTGCAATGGTTGAGCGCATAACGGACAGTCGTGCTGTCAACCGTGATTCGATGAATCACTCCTGTTTCCATCAGCGTTTGAATGGTACGGTAAACGGTAATGCGATCGTAAGATGCCTGCATTTTTTGATGGAGTTCATTTTCAGACTGCGGAAGAGGTGACGTCTGTAAATATTGAACAATGGCGAGGCGTGTTGGCGTTTTGCGCAAGTGATGTAACGTTAAGATTTCTGTCGGAGTCATTTCCTTACTGGTTAATACAACAGACAAACATACAAAAAATCAACTAAAAGAGAATGTACTTTTTGAAATAATGTTACATTTGCAACAATGTTTCAAAAATAACTGATTTTGGGTATCGATCAGACAAAAAAGATCATAAATAAATGGCCATCAATTATAGGTACAAAAAAGATAAGTAAATG
>JAUZOU010000458.1 GCA_030706285.1 Bacteroidota bacterium | reverse complement strand
GACAGATTTCCTCCGGTAAAGCTATGCAACCGAAGATCCGTCCCGGCATTGAGGTGCCACAACAAACGGGCAAGCAGATGATTGGCGTTGCCCCTGCCCTTGTCGATATCATCTCCGGAATGGCCGCCTTGCAAGCCATTGATCGTTACCTTAAAATAGAAAAAATCCTGAGGAGCCGGTTCTGTATTAAAGCCAAAAACAAAGTGGCTGTTCATTCCGCCAGCGCAACCGATGAACAATTCGCCCTCATCTTCCGAATCCAGATTGATGAGCCGTTTACCGTTAAAAAAACCGGCTTTCATCCCGACAGCTCCATAAAGCCCTGTCTCTTCATCGACTGTAAACAAGCATTCAACCGGTCCGTGGCTAAGGCTATCATCATCCAGTACAGCCAGTTCCGCCGCGATGCCAATTCCATCGTCTCCACCCAGCGTCGTACCTTTGGCTTTCATCCAATCCCCGTCGATAAAGGTTTGAATGGCATCTGTATCGAAATTATGCCGGACATCGGCATTCTTTTCGGCAACCATATCCATATGAGACTGGAGAACGACAGGTTTTACCTGTTCATAGCCCTTCGTGGCCGGTTTGCGTATCAAGACATTTCCAACTTCATCGTGGTTCGCCTCCAATCCTTTGTTGCGGGCAAAATCAAGTAACCAATTTTGTATACCTTGCGTTTTACCCGATGGTCTTGGTATACGGCAAATTTCCTGAAAAAAGGACCAGACCTTGTCTACTCCTGCTTGATCAACTTTTTCTTGCATGATCTTATCAATTAACTTTTTATAAAAACTGATATCCGGTGGAATTCGTATTCAGAGGCTATTAAAAATGGTTAAAACAATTTTAGAGCCTTTATTTTGAGACAAATTTAGGAATTTTATGGCAATGAATAGGGAGAAAAATGTATATTTGCATGTCAGTTTAAGGCAAACAATTTCGTTGTTTGCTTTATTTATGCTACGAAAGAACCAATACGTTAACTCAAGCACCGGCGCTATAGAACCGGAATAGTCAAAAAAATGGAAAAGAAATCAATCATCGTCAACATCGTTCTAGCCGTATGTGTCGTTGTCCTGTTTGTCCTGCACTTTGTCGACAAAGGCCCAAAGCCTGAACCTTATGTGGTTTCTTCTTCCGATTCGTCTGCCATTTTCGTCAAATTACCGATTGCATATGTCAACATTGACACTTTGTTGCTTAACTATAACTACTCCAAGGATCTGAACGAAATACTCCTGCGCAAACGTGAAAATGCTCAGGCAACCCTGACTCAGAAAGCCCGTGTATTGGAAGCTCAGATGGCCGAATTCCAGAAAAAATATGAAAACAACGCCTTCCTGTCAGAAGGTAGTTTCAGAAGGCAACAACAAGAGCTCCAGAAAAAGCAGGCCGAAATCCAGAAGCTGGAAGACAATCTGTCACAAGAACTGCTAAAGGAACAGCAGCATATGAACGAACGGCTTAGAGATACCATCTATTCTTTCCTGAGACGGTATAACGTTGACAAGAAATATGAGATGATCATCAGTAACACCATGAACGACAATATTATGGTGGCCGCACCAAGATACAACATCACGAATGAAGTGATTGAAGAGCTGAACAAAGCATATAAACGAAGAGAAGATTAACTTTTCTTCAGTCGGATTTTTTGTAAAGGCAGGATAAAAGTTTCTGCCTTTTTTTGCATCTTAGCAATCAAATACGAGAGAAGCAGGACATTCTGTCATATGCGCTGAATTGGCACGACTCTTGATTAATAAATGGTATACAATTCATCTATGAACATACAACTAAAGAAACGCGTATCAGAAGACCAGGAAGAATTCGATGCGGATTTTATTCCGGTGATTACTGAGAGTGACGAATACCTCAATATTCAACAGAAAGACATACCCGATACACTGCCCATTCTTCCACTTCGCAACATGGTACTATTTCCGGGTGTTGTGATGTCTGTTTCCATTGGACGGGTCAAATCGCTCAAACTTGTCCGGGAGTCCTATCAACAGGAGTCGGTTATTGCTGTGTTTACACAAAAAGACTCCAATGTGGACGATCCGGGTATCACAGACCTGAACTCAATAGGACTCGTGGCCAGGATTCTCCGGATTCTTGAAATGCCGGACAATTCAACGACCGTCATTATCCAAGGTATGAAACGGTGCACCTTGATGGAGATCATCGCCGTTGAACCCTATCTAACCGGTCGTGTTACCCTACGGGAAGAAGCACCGGCTCCAAAAGATGACAGGGAATTCGAAGCGTTGATCCAGGCCATCAAGGACCTTTCGGTCAAAATCATCAAGAATTCAGGTAATATTCCTCAGGAAGCGACTTTTGCCGTCCGCAATATGGAGCAGCCTCTTTCGTTGATCAATTTTATCAGTGCCAATTTTGCGTTCAAACTCGAAGACAAACTGCGGTTACTGTCGATTGATGATATCAAAGACCGTTGCTACAGCCTGCTCGAAATAATGACCCGGGAGTCCCAGTTGCTGGAACTTAAAGTCTCCATCCAATCACGGACCCGCGAAGACATCAACCAGCAGCAACGGGAATATTTCCTGCAACAGCAAATTAAGACCATTCAGGACGAACTCGGCGGCAGCATGCAAGAACAGGAT
>JAUZOU010000457.1 GCA_030706285.1 Bacteroidota bacterium | reverse complement strand
CGGCCGAGTATTGTTATCGGAACATCCGTGTTAAAGAGCGGTGTTTATCTGATGACCCTGAAAAATAAAAATAAGTACTTGACTTTTAAGGTGGTCAAAGTATAACCCGTCAATACAAAAAAATCAGGAGAAAACGATCATCGTTTCCTCCTGATTGAATAAAGGGCTGTTTATTACTTGCCGGATGTTGGAATGCGAATGACTGTTAATGAATTACCAGGAAATGAACGTGTCAGTGAGTGACCTTTTACAATCAATTTTTCTGTCTTGGGAGACACTTTTGCCGGTTCTTCCAGTGTGTTTTCATCCAATGGGCTGGCGGACGTCAACACAATGACTTTACCGGTTTGAGAGAGTGCCGTTGTTCCATTCAGATTAATTTGAGTGTTGACTGCCGCTGAAGAGGTGTTGACTACTTTCAGGATGATGTCGCCCGATTGATCATCACGGGTGGCGCTTGCACAGAGACTTTTTACATTGGACGTCGTGTCAGTCACTTGCTGAATGAGTTGACCATCCAGATAACCTTTCACTGTATTACCCTGGATGTCAATTTTTACTTCATACCAACGCCCTGATTCGATGGTTGCAGGGATACTTTCTGAAGTAATGCCGATGTCCATCATATGAATTGTATTGGAATAACCGCCAAGGTCCCAGCGGGTGCGTTCATTGTTGTTCCGGTTGTGAAAGTAGATTTGGAATCCATTTTCTCCTGACAGTTTACGGGCTTTCAGGGTGATGGTATAGTCGCTCCAGTTTTTGTCACCGACAAAAGCGGTGATGTTTGGCGCGATGACCGATTGTTTAAGTATGCCGTTTTGAACAGACCATTCTCCTTTGCCCGTTTTTCTCCAGTCATCGATGTTTTTTGTGAAGTCAGCCTGGTAGAGAAGTTTGCCTTTAGCATCCACCACTTTCAGATCCCTGAACTCAGCGGCATTGTTCCAGGTTCCAAGGCCAATACAGCCGTAAGCATTCGGCGCCTCGATACCGGGGGCATTTTCAATGGTCAATGGTAATGACACGGTTCCCTGATTGTTGGCAAACAATTGTTGAACGTAATAACTTGGTAGTCCGAACCAACGGTAGCTGTCGAAATTGATTAGATTGACCGGCCAGGCTTTATGGTTGGCATTGCAAAAGAGTGGGGCATAGGATCCCATGATTACGATATCCGAATTGCGTTCCATTCCGGTCATCCAGGCCGCTTCTCCGATGGCGCCCCGAAGATTTCCATTCCCGGTGCCGCTAGTTACGGCATATTCTCCGATGAAGATTTTCGGACCCTTCCGGTCGTACCGGTCGTACTTGTTGGCGTTCCAGATGAACCAATCCGGATTGTTGTAGTAATGTTCATCGACAATTTCCGGCATCGGGTCGTTGGGATGTCCGCCGGCCCATTCATTGGCTACAAATTGAATGTCCGGATATTTCTCATGAATGGCCTTTGCAATCAACCTCCAACGGTCAGCATAAGGCGCTTGGCCGTTTTCATTTCCGATTTCAAGGTATTTCAGGTTGAATGGCTTCGGATGACCGTTTTGGGCACGAATACTTCCCCAAACTGAATGCTCCGGACCGTTGGCATATTCGATGGCATCCAGCGCATCTTGTATCCATTGACCCATTTGGTCCAACGGCACGATCTCTTTGTGCGATATGCCGGCATTGATGCAAAACAGGGGCTCTGCGCCTAGATCTTCAGCTAGTTGCAGGTATTCATAATAGCCAAGCCCATGAGTGGCATTATAGCCCCAGATATTCCACAACGGTGTCCGTGTGTCGATGTTGCCAATGGTGTTTTTCCAGTGGTTCATATGGGCAAAGTCGTCACCTTCCACCCAACATCCTCCTGGAAAACGAAGGAACTTGGGGTGTAAGGCATCGAGTGCTTCGGCCAGGTCGGTGCGCAGTCCGTGATTTTTCCAGGTTTGATCCGGCATCAGTGACACCATGTCCAGAAAAAGTTTGCCGTTACCTTCACCGGAAATTTCCAGATGAGCATTGGTATCTCCGGTTGAGGCCATCAGTTTGGCTGAGTAGTATTTCCAGGTATGGTCGAATCCTGTTAGCTCTTTCGAAGCCAATTCATTGCCATTGCCACTGACAAGTTTGACAATTAATGGACTGTTAAAGCCATCGGCTGTCCTCGCCGCAAATTTGATCGTGTAATTGGTGCCTTTAAGGATGTTCATGCCCCAGTATCCATCGTTTTCCAATTTGAAGCGACCGTTGGCATCAATTAAGAGTGATTTACGGTTGAAGGCATTCAGCGGAGGAACCGGTGGCCTGGATTGAACATCCGCGGTGCAGATCGAGGCCGTACTTTTTGCCTCCTCGCCGACGAATTTCCAATCATGCAGTTTGTCGGCATCTTCGAACGAACGGTTCCGTATCAGTTCAGGGTAAATTCCACCGTCAGTGGACAGATTGATGTCTTCAAAAAAGACACCGAACAGCCTAGGAGAAATCGAATGGCCCGGTTTATTGACGTCAACGGTGATCCTGGCCTTTTGGGTGTTGCCACCATAGGCTTGCTGTGTAGGCGACAAGGCAATCAGGAATAGGCCTAAACCAATTAACTGATGAGTTTTCATGTTCATAAGATCTGTGTTTATTTGGTTAATGAATAGT
>JAUZOU010000456.1 GCA_030706285.1 Bacteroidota bacterium | reverse complement strand
TATCAAGCGGAAGAAACGGTATCCGACACTTCAGGTATCCAACAGTTTCTCGTTTGATAAGGCAAATAGGTCTTGGAAAACAAGGTTGGAGCATGTGCCGTTTGTGTTGCGCATGTTGGCCGTTGTCTGCGTAATCATCGTCCTGGCACGTCCTCAATCGACCAACAGCTGGGAAAATGTCTCTACTGAAGGCATTGACATCATGATGACCATTGACGTGTCAAGCAGTATGCTCGCCGAAGACCTCAGGCCAAATCGATTGGAAGCAGCCAAAACAGTTGCTTCAAGATTTATTTCAGGAAGGCCCAATGATAATATAGGGCTGGTTGTTTTCTCAGCCGAAAGTTTTACCCAATGCCCGTTGACAACAGATCATGCCGTCTTGCTCAATCTGTTCAGCGGTATTAAAAGCGGCATCGTGGAAGATGGAACAGCGATCGGGCTTGGTCTTGCCAACGCAGTCAGTCGTCTTAAGGATTCAAAAGCCAAGTCAAAAGTCATCATCCTGCTGACCGATGGAACCAACAATAGCGGAGATATCGATCCGATTACCGCAGCCGAAATAGCCAAAACATTTGGCATACGTGTCTATACGATTGGCATAGGAACCAGAGGAAAAGCGCCTTATCCTTTCCAGACGGCTTATGGCGTCCAGTATCAGAACATTGACGTTGTCATCGATGAAGCACCGCTTAAGCAGATTGCCGGTATAACAGGCGGTGAATATTACAGGGCAACGTCAACTAATAGTCTGAAACACATATATAACGAAATTGACAAATTGGAAAAAACCAAGTTCAATGTTCATCAATTTAGCAAGAAAAACGAGGAGTATCGTTCAATTGCCTTACTGGCTCTTATCTTATTGCTGGCAGAACTACTCCTTCGACATACGGCACTGAAGCGTTTGCCCTAAACGATAAAAAACAACTACTATGTTTCGATTTTCGAATCCAGAATATCTTACCTTACTTATTTCCATACCTGTCCTTCTACTCTTGTTATGGGCTGGGAAAAAAAGACAGCAAAAACGGTTAAAACTGTATGGAAATCCGGAACTGCTCAGCGAATTGACCCCTGATGTTTCGAGAAGAAGGCCTGTATTTAAAGCCATTCTTCAACTGACAGCCATCGTCTTTTGTGTTTTAATGATAGCAGGCCCTCAGTTTGGTTCCAAAAAAGATAAAACAACGAGAAAAGGCGCAGAACTCATGATAGCGCTTGACGTTTCCAATTCCATGTTGGCTGAAGATATCACCCCTAGTCGTTTGGAGAAATCCAAACAGGTCATTTCAAAACTAGTCGACAAGCTCAAAAATGACAAAATCGGACTTGTCATTTTTGCTGGGGATGCCTTCACGCAATTACCTATTACCAGTGACTATGTTTCTGCAAAGGTCTTCTTGAGTAGTCTGTCTCCCGACTTGATCAAGACTCAAGGCACAGCCATCGGATCGGCAATCGATCTGTGTGCCAGATCCTTCGGACCAAAAGGAAACGCAGAACGTGCCATTATTGTTATCACTGACGGAGAAAATTTCGAAGATGACGCTATATCCAGTGCGAAAGCAGCGAAAAAAGAAGGCATTAAAGTGCATGTCGTCGGAATGGGGGCTATCCAAGGTTCACCGATTCCTACCGGCTCTGGCTCCGATTTTAGAAAAGATAAACAAGGAAATGTGATCGTTACCAAACTGAATGAACAAATGTGTCAGGAGATTGCAGCAGCCGGAAATGGCGTTTATGTCCGGTCGGACAATGCCAATTCAGCCTTGCGTGTCTTGAATAAGGAGTTGGACAAAATGACCAAAGCAGATATCAATTCGTCTGTCTACAGTGAATACGATGAACAATTTCAAGCATTGGCATGGATCGTGCTCATACTTTTACTGGTTGATGTCTTCATTCTTGAACGCAAGAATAAGCTTTTCCGTAATGTAAAACTGTTTTAAACTATGACTAAATCCAACATATATCAGCTGGTTTTAATGGCAGCCTTGTTGATTGTTCCTGTCTCGTTGCCGGCTCAAAAAGCTTCCCGTAAGAATATCAGAGTAGGGAACAGGCAATACGAAAAAGGAAAATTTACAGAAGCTGAAATCGATTACCGTAAAGCAATCGAAATCGATCCGAAATCTCAGGTTGGGAACTACAACCTTGGCAATGCGCTTTTTAAACAAAAAAAGGCGAAGGAAGCACTTGAGAAATATCAGTTAACCCTCGGCCTGGAAAAGGACCCCAGTAAAAAATCAGCGATTTTCCATAATGCCGGCAATAGCTTTATGGCATTGAAAGATTATTCCAATGCTGTGGAATCTTATAAATCATCTTTGCGTCTGAATCCGTCTGATAATGAAACACGTTACAATCTGGCAGTTGCTCAGGCCATGCTGAAAAAACAGCAGCAAAACAAAAACAAAGACAAGCAAAATCAGAAAAAAGATCAAAAAAAGGATCAGAAAGATCAGCAAAAGAAACAACAGCAGCAAAATGATCAACAAAAAAAACAAGAGCAACAACATAAACAACAACAGCAGCAACAACAAGAACAGGTATCGAAGGAAAAGGCACAACAGCTGTTGGATGCGTTGATGCAAGACGAAAAGGATACTCAGAATAAAGTCAAAAAGTTGCAAATGCAACAAAGC
>JAUZOU010000455.1 GCA_030706285.1 Bacteroidota bacterium | reverse complement strand
CATGGAAGTGGAAACGCCCATTCTCCAATCCATTCCGGGAGGTGCCGCCGCCCGTCCGTTCGTCACACACCACAATGCCCTGGACATTCCTTTGTACCTCCGCATCGCTGATGAATTGTATTTGAAACGCCTGATCGTAGGGGGATTCGAAGGCGTTTACGAATTTTCCAAAAATTTCCGTAACGAAGGCATGGACAGGACCCACAATCCTGAATTCACCGCCATGGAAATATACGTATCCTATAAGGATTACAACTGGATGATGGACTTCACTGAACAGATGCTTGAGCGCATCGCCATGGAAGTCAACGGCACAACCGAACTGCAGATAGACGGCAAGGCCATCAGCTTCAAGGCCCCGTTCCGTCGCATTACGATGATCGATTCCATCAAGGAAAATACCGGCATCGACATCAAGGGCATGAACGAAGACCAACTCCGTGAAGTCTGCCACAAGCTCAACGTGGAGGAAAACCCGTCCATGGGCAAAGGCAAGCTGATCGATGAAATTTTCGGTGCAACCTGCGAGGGCAATTACATTCAACCAACCTTTATCACCGACTATCCCTACGAAATGTCCCCGTTGTGCAAACGTCACCGGGAAAATCCAGAACTGACGGAACGCTTCGAACTGATGGTGAATGGCAAGGAACTGGCCAATGCCTACTCCGAGCTGAATGACCCGATCGATCAGCTCGAACGGTTTCAGGAACAGCTGAAACTCGCCGAAAAAGGAGATGACGAAGCCATGTTCATAGACATGGACTTTGTCCGGGCCCTTGAATATGGCATGCCACCTACTTCCGGTATGGGTATCGGTATGGATCGGTTGGTGATGCTGATGACAGGCCAAAGCACCATTCAGGAAGTCTTATTTTTCCCGCAGATGCGTCCTGAAAAGAAAGTCAGGAAAGATACCGAAGAAGCCTACACAACAATCGGTATTCCTGAAAGTTGGGTACCGGTGATTCAGAAGGCCGGTTATCTGCTGGTCGAAAACCTGAAAGGCATTTCAGCAGGTAAGCTCCATCAGGAACTGTGCGGATTGAATAAAAAAAACAAGCTTGAACTGACCAATCCGACCATGGACGAGGTCAGCAACTGGCTGTCAAAATTATAACACCATGGAACTTCAAGGAAAGATTTGCATCATGGGCGGAGGCAGTTGGGCGACAGCCATTGCCAAAATTGTGATGATGAATGGTACTGAAAAGATCAACTGGTATATGCGCCGGCCATCTCAGATTGAAGATTTCAAGAAACTTGGCCACAATCCCTTGTATTTAAGCGGTGTCAATTTCGATTCAACCCGCATCCATTTCTACAGCAACATCAACATGGCTGTCAAAGCTTCCGATGTACTGATCTTTGCCACCCCTTCACCTTACCTCAAACAGCATTTAAAAAAGCTCAGACAAGACATCAGCAACAAGATCATCGTATCGGCCATCAAAGGCATCGTTCCTGATGAAAACATGGCTGTATCCATCTACTTCAACAAATACTTCAATGTGCCGATGGATAACATCGCTGCCATCGGAGGGCCTTGCCATGCCGAAGAAGTAGCCCTGGAACGGTTGTCTTATCTGACCATCGCCTGTACCAACAAGGAAAGAGCCCGCTGCATTGCCCAGAAATTCAACTGCAGCTTTGTCAGGACCACCATTTCAGATGACATTCATGGCATCGAATTCTCGTCAACACTCAAAAACGTTTATTCCATTGCTGCCGGTATCTGCCACGGTCTGAAATACGGCGACAACTTTCAGTCCGTCCTCATCTCCAATTCCATTCAGGAAATCAGTCGTTTCATCAATTCGGTTCACCCCATGTCCCGGAACATAGACGAATCGGTTTATCTGGGAGATCTGCTGGTGACAGCCTATTCCAAGTTCAGCCGCAACCGGACATTCGGAACCATGATTGGGAAAGGCTATTCCGTCCGGACGGCACACCTGGAAATGGAAATGATCGCTGAAGGGTATTACGCAACCAAATGCATTAAAGAGATCAATGAAACGTATCATGTCAATATGCCCATTCTCGATGCTGTCTACAACATTCTTTACGAACGGGTATCACCCAACATTGAAATCAAGCTGCTCACCGAATCGCTCCGGTAATGAACACAGCCGTTCCGGTATGGAACCTTGAGCAATGACATTGACAGTTCTCCCCCCTTCTCCCCAAAAAAACACTGAACATTGCAAACTTCATTAATATTCGAGACAATGAACAACATTCAACTAAACATTGACAAAGCACTTGGCTTTGTATCAAAAGACGCTGTCTATGCTTACGCAAACCGGACTGCAGCCGCCAACAAGATGCTGCACGAAGGCACAGGCAAAGGCAATGACTTCCTGGGATGGGTCAACCTGCCATCGTCCACCACAGATGCCTTTCTATCTGATATTCAAGCGACAGCAGACATTCTTCGTAGCCAATGCGAAGCAGTCGTCGTTGCAGGTATCGGTGGTAGCTATCTTGGCGCAAAGGCCGTCATCGAAGCCCTCAACAATGGGTTCGACTGGTTGCAGAAAGACCGCAAAAATCCTGTCATCCTTTACGCCGGCAACAACATCAGCGAAGACTATCTGGCTGAACTGACCGAATACCTCAAAGGCAAATCATTCGGCATCATCAATAT
>JAUZOU010000454.1 GCA_030706285.1 Bacteroidota bacterium | reverse complement strand
TTCGCCATCAGACGTACGAGCAGGAGCCTGCCATCCATCATCAATATTCACGTAACTCCAGCCATGATCGGCCAACCCTGCTGATAAAAAGCAATCGACAGTTGATCTCATTTTTGATTCACTGACACTCAGTCCCCAGCAGTTCCAACTATTCCAACCCATAGGGGGTGTCAGGCAAAGTTTACCACCAATCTCAATGATCAACGTCCGGTCCGCCTTTCCCAATTCATTTGACGCACTCAGTTGAACCGTGTATGATCCAGCCTTGGCGACAGCGCCGGAAATGACACCGGTACTGGTATCCAAGCTCAATCCTTCAGGTAAACCGGAGGCTGTACAGGTAATTGGCCGTTTTCCCGAAACAGGGATTCTGAAGATAAACGGTTTTCCAGTAGAAGCCGCGGTTATTTTCGGCCCGTTGATCCTAGGCACCTCTGGCGTTTTAGGCGTCAGGATATAGTATGATTCCTGTTGTGCCATTAATGCTTCATGGGACTTTTGTTCAATAAAACGATATTCCCAAATACGGCGATCACTCTTGAAGGCAGGGAACAAATGAGTCTTGCAATATGTTTCGCCTGGCAGGAGATGAAGATTGATCGTTTCACTGGATTCTACCTTCTTCGTCTCCGTGTTCAGCAATCTGGCCACTAATTGTCCGTCAAACCCAGTAAACCTGGCCCTGTTTTTTAACGTAAAAAATCCTTTGGCCGATCCGTCAGCCTGCGGTTCAAGTCTGTTTTCAAAGCCAGCAGAAAGGTAATCTTTCATACCACACATACTGACAGTGGGCATTCCGTACCACATGCCACCCTTCCCGGCGCCATCATGAACACGAATGGCCAGTGTGTTCATGGCATCCCATTTCAGCAAAGGACTGTTTGCAGCAATTTTATAGTACCGTTCTTTATAGTAGACACTGGACTTCAAAAAATCCGTCTGATCGTCGGGACTGACATTGTTTCCATTCTTGCCAATCAGCACTCCGTTCAGATAGGTTTCATCACTATCGTCAATCTTGCCTAAGTAAATTTGTAGGGTATCATGAAAAGCCCCTTGATTTTTAAAGGATGCCGGCAAGACAAACCGGACGCGAAACCATGCCATTCCGTCATAATCAGGATGTCCTTGATCTTCCCATGCCTTACCCGAAAGCATGGTCTCCCAGGAGGTATCGTCAACATCCGTTTTGGCCCAGGCCGGATCATCGCCTGTTTTAAACTGCCATTCAGGCATCGAAATGGGATCAATTGTTTTGGCAAAGCTTGTGAAAGAGATAAGAAGACTTATCCATACACTTAGTACAATCGGATGTTTCATCTAACGAATAGTTTGAAGGGTTTATGCTGCTGTGTCTGACCTATTTTCCTCCTGAGGCTTAGCACCGGAGATTGCCGAAGCCCATTCATGAAGGGCACGGACATGAGTCAGGAAAAAGCAGTTATACATGGTATTAAATTGATTCAAGTAACGGTTCATCTACAAAAATATCTGTTTTTACCAGTTTTAGCAAACCTTTACACATGATCGGATCATAATTCTTTGATTCTAACTGATCAAAAAGATAGCCATTCCGGCATTTTCAACCTGACATTCCCCCAAAAAAGAACAAAAAGTACGATTTCCGGACCTACTATTAAACTTTTTGGCTAAACTGATTGTCAAAGAAGAAAATAAAAATCAAATTTACAAGGCGATGAAACGAGCATGCCTGTACCAGGCACCCAAGCAAATGATAATCGGCATGCGGCGTTCCATCCGTCTTTAAACTAAAAATTATGATCAGATGAAAAAAGTAGTTGCCCTTTCCTTCATGCTATTGATGGTGTTAGGCACCATCACGACAGCATCAGCACAGACTGAAGAACAAAAAGCAGAGATTTCTTCCAGTGTCCCTGCCTTGCAGGATTTCCACACCATCATTTTCCCCCTGTGGCATAAAGCTTACCCTGCAAAAGATACGGCGGCCCTAAGACGTTTCGTTCCTCAAATCAAGGCCAAAACAGAAACCCTGAATCAGGCCAAACTTCCAGGCATTCTGAGGGATCAGGAGGCACAATGGAACAGCGAATTAAAGAAATTCAATGCATTGACTGATAACTATTACCAGGCTTGTGCAGGGAATGATGCAGAGGCCATGCTGAAAGCTGCAGAAAATCTTCACAGAGGGTATGAAGCACTGAACAGAGTCGTCAAACCGTTTGTTCCGGAAATGGAAGCCTATCATCAGACCCTTTACATTATCTATCACAAACTATATCCGAAGAAAGATTACAAGGCCATTGCCGCACTGATGGATAAACTTGTCGGACAGGCGGATGCCGTAACGAAAGTACCCGAAGACAAGATCAGCAGGCGTTTAAAGGAAGCCGCACCGGCTTATTACAGCGTTTCCAAAGAACTTTATGACAATACGGTAGCCCTGAAGGATGCACTCTTAAAGAAGCAGTCGAAAAGTAAAGATGCAGCCATTATGAAACTACACAGTACCTATAAAAAGCTCGAAACTGTGTTTGAATAAGAAGGCCTCAGTTGGGATCAATTTAAAAACTTGTGGACTAACGTCCATCCCGATCAACAGCAAGTTTAAAATTTTCAATAGTAGTTATGGGGAAGGTGCTGATCAGGTGGTTGCTTTAAGTCGCCGTTCCGCTA
>JAUZOU010000453.1 GCA_030706285.1 Bacteroidota bacterium | reverse complement strand
CTTAGCCAAAAAATGGGTGTCGAAGAGCTGGTGACCTTCGAAATGCTGGAGGGAATGGCCAATCATTTGCCACGTGTGATGCGCAGCCTGAACAAACACATCATCCTGTACACGCCGGTAGTCAAGAACGAACATTTCCTGAACGCTATCTCCTATCTGGTCCGCCGGATGGACGAAAATACGAGCAAAGACAATTTCCTGAGTTACTCGTTCAACCTGAAATTCGGTAGCAAGCAATGGGAATTTTTAAAAGATCAGTTCCTGAAAGCCTACGAACTGAAGGACAAAATGGAAGCCAGATCGTTCCGGACCCAAGACAGAAACAAGCTTCAGGCATCCATTATCACGGAAGAAGAGCTCAATACCTTCCGGAACGAACCGGATACTAACTTCGACCTGAAACCCAACCGACTGTGGGCTGACAAGATCCGGGAACAATGGAAAAAATCGAGCTCGGATGAACCGTATCAAATGCCGGTTCAGATCGGTGACAAGCAATACACGGCCACTCACAAGAAAGCCTATTACGACAGAAGTCAGGCAGAAGACGTCTGCCTCTGCGAAGTCAGCCTCTCAAGTATGGAGCAGGTCAAAGAATTGATTGACGTGGCAGAAGCAGATGCCTCCAACTGGCGTAAAACGTCACTGGATGAACGCAACCGGATCCTGCATCAGGTCGCTCTCAAGCTGAGTGCACAACGGGGCAACCTCATCGGCTGCATGTGTGCGATTACCGGAAAAACGATTGTCGAAGGCGATGTCGAGGTATCTGAAGCCATTGATTTTTGCCGTTACTATCCGATCACCATGAAATCATTTGCCGGTTTGGAAACGATTACCTGCACGCCAAAAGGAATCATACTGGTCATCCCGCCCTGGAATTTTCCGTTGTCCATCCCTGTCGGAGGTACAGCCGCAGCCCTGGCAGGCGGAAACACGGTCATCCTGAAACCGGCAACCGTAGCCTTTCCTGTCGCATGGGAATTTGCCAAGTGTTTCTGGGAAGCCGGCGTTCCGAAAGATGCATTGCAAGTCGTTTGTACAGACGGACGGGAACCATTGAATTTCCTGACCACTCATCCAGCCATTAAGCATGTCATTCTGACCGGAGGAACAGAAACAGCCTTCAAATTGCTGGAAAACAATCCGGTTTGTCCGCTTTCAGCTGAAACAGGAGGAAAGAACGCCATCATCCTGACCTCTAGCGGAGACCGGGATCACGCCATACAAAATGTTGTCGCATCGGCGTTCAGCAATGCCGGTCAGAAATGTTCGGCCTGCTCGTTGCTCTTGCTGGCAAAAGATAATTACAACGATCCGGAATTCAAGTCCAAACTCAAAGATGCTGTCACCAGCATGCACACAGGCAGCGTCTGGAATGGCGGCAATGTCGTCGGACCAATGATTACGAACGACAATGAAAAATTGCTGCATGCCATCAACAACCTCGAACCTGGTGAAAGCTGGCTGGTTAAGCCTGAATTTGCGGATGAAAAGCATTATATGTTGAAGCCTTGTGTTAAATGGGGCGTCAAACCCGGAAGCTACTCGTTCCAAAACGAATTGTTTGCTCCGATGCTGAGCGTGGTCTGTATGGAAGACCTGGAAGAAGGCATCAAGCTGGTGAATTCAACAGGATACGGGTTGACATCAGGTATTCAGAGTCTGGATGAATCGGAACAAATCCGCTGGAAAAACGAGATTGAAGCCGGTAATCTGTACATCAACCGGGGCATTACAGGAGCGATTGTTCATCGTCAGCCATTTGGCGGTATGAAACGCTCTGCCTTTGGTGGCGGAATCAAGGCCGGCTGGAAGAACTATGTTTCCTGTTTCGTCAACATGACTGAAAAACAATTACCAACCTTGCCAATACAGGCTAAAGCGTTTGAGTCTTACACGTCTGCTCTGAATCCGATCGATAAGATCCGTTTCGAAACCGCCGTATCCAGCTACTTGGAAAACTGGGGAAAAGAATTTTCAAAGGAAGTCGTAACCGAGCGCCTGATCGGAGAATTGGACACCTTCAGATATTTGCCGCTCAAGAAGATGGTCTTCCGGATCAATACATCGGATACACTTTGCGATTGTTTCATGATCATGGCTGCCGCCAAGATTGTCAAAACGGCGTTGACCGTCAGCATCTGCAAAGAGGATGAGAAACTGGATGCCATCAGGCAATGTGCGGAAAAAGACTTTCCGGTCATCACGCAAGCAGATGCCGAATTCTTGTCCGGGCTCGAGGCCTTCGACCGCATTCGTACCTGTTGCAATGAAAAGCATGAGAACCTGTACAGAATGGCTGCGACGCTTGGGAAGCACATCGCCGGAGCCAAGCCTCTTCCCGAAGGACGAATCGAACTGCTGAACTATGTGAAAGAACAAAGCATTTCTTTCGAGTACCATCGGTACGGAAGCATCACAGAACCGGTCGAATGTTGATCCGTTTCCTCGAACAAGCTGGTTTGCAGCCAACAAAAAACGTCTTATTTTGATTGATGCACCCTCATCTCTGAAAAAAACCGGATGAGGGTGTTCAATTATACAATTATTCGTTTACTTTTGGGAAAATTTTTCTAAAGAATTCAATGGGTAGTATAGATCAGCATCATTCCGGTATCCGGAAGCTTTCGCTTGCAGGACTTATTGTTACATT
>JAUZOU010000452.1 GCA_030706285.1 Bacteroidota bacterium | reverse complement strand
TTGTGAAGCCGTACAGAGCTGAAAACAAACACGAAAATTGATAGTAATAAAATAATGCCGTTGACACGTACAAACCAGTCCGGTACTGGTAAAATAAATTTCCAAAATAAAAGACAGACTATCCCAATAATAAGAATAATCAAACTGGTGACCTGCAATTGCTTCATAATGTTTAATTAATAGGTGTTTGTTTCCGTCAATATCCAAATGCGTCCCGGCTGCAGGCAGTGCTATGTAATAACGGACGTTATTTTTTCAACAAGGTGGTACTGCTTGATTGTTTCAACGTGGCTTTTTGGGCTTCTTTCCGGATGGAGTTGACTAACTTGTTCCGGTTAGTAGTGACGGGCTTGACGATGAATTCCGGAATGTTGAACGATTTAAAGGACTTTTGGTAAAAATCCGTGTGTTTCTGCGGCAGAATGAACGGTTTATGAGCCTGACCGTTTTTATCGAAGTAGGCAATATATAACCGGGAATAACCTCCTTCGTCACGGCGGGACGTAAAGATGATCCATCTTCCGTTGGAGGACCAGGCGTGATAGCTTTCCACGTCGGGGCTGTTGACTGCAGCGAGGTTTTCGAATTTACGGGTCTTCAGGTTCATCAGATACAGGTCGGCGCTTTTGTGCCAGATGTGAAAGTTTCCATAATTGGCCATGGTGAACAGCAGGTACTTGCCATCCGGCGAAATTCTGGGAAAAGTCGCGCTTTTACCGATTGAAGCGGCGCTGACAATCGTGTCAGCAGGACCGAATGTTCTTGTTGAAACATCGAATGGCATCCGGAGCAGGTTATACCGGATGGTGGCATAGGCATTGGCAACGTCTGAATCGACATCCTTGCTTTTCGGCACGTACCTGGCACAGGAATAGTAGAGCCATTTGCCGTCCGGGCTCCAATAGGGCATCGTTTCAAGCCAACCTTCCGTTGTGACGATGGGCGTAATCTCATTTTTGGCTACATCATACAATACCAGGTCTGATTTGGTATCCAACACTTCGACCTTATCCAGGCTTTTGGTATAAAAATCCTGACCGATGTCGTTGATGGAATAGGCGATCAGATTTTCGGTCGGATGCCAGCTTGGATAGACGGTTCCCATGGAAAGCCCGTCTGCCTTAGGATTAACTTTTTGTTCCTTGCCATGCTCAACAATGATGGTACCGCCCAGTTTTCCGCGGACGTGCATCTGCATGTTCCCCGTTTTGTTGTAGTTCTGAAAGGAGTGGCAATTGACACAGAGTCCTTCTTTTTCGGTGGAGACCAATCGATTGTCGAAGATGACCTTGACGTCGAAGTTTTCCAGGTTGCGCTGGTTGATGGTCATGTCTTCGTACGTCGTATACAAAGGCTGGATATAGCGGTATACAACGTAGTTGTCAATGGGCTCTGTTGCGATGTGATTGTGGATGACCGGATATTTCGACCAAGTCCCATCCTGCTTCAAATAAACTTGAATGAACAGGTCGTTCCCTTTATTGGCCATCAACAGTTTTTTCCAGGCTTTCAAGCCTATCTGAACGTGGTTGCCTTTAATGAGTAGCGGTTTCCCGTTTTTTGAACGGATGCTGGTCAAATAGGCATCCGCTTTATTATTGATTTGAAAGTTGAGTGGTGCGATGTTATAGGGAATGAAAATACCTTCATAGGTGGGATAGATGTTCAAGGCATCCCTGGCCTCTTGACAGTTGTCAGGTAGTTTGTTGCAGGACATCAGCACTGCCAGCAAACAGGCAAGCATCAGCAAATAGCTTTTTTTCATATCGGTTGAAAACTCTAAAAATGGATGGAATTATGAACGGGTGCGTTTCAATCCGGCCGTCGAATGGTCTTTCACAAAGAAATAGTAGAACCAGAAGGTGTCTCCGAACTGGTTGTAGAAAAATGGTCTGATCTGGTCTTCCGGATATTGGACATATTTCTGAACATAATCCAGAAACAGGTTGAAATTGGTCACGACATTTCTGTCCAGCGGAAGGTTGTCCAGGCTCACTTTTTGTTCCAGATGCTGATAAAGGAGGGCTGCCTCCTGATAGTGGACAGGAATTCGGTTATGCGTCCTTGCATATAAAAAGAACCTGGGCCAGAATCGCGGAATGTCCTTCATATCCAGGTTAAACAGAAGAGAGGCTTCTACCAGAGCCGGAGTACCGCCACCCATATAGGCGAAACTGTTTTTTAGATAAAGTTCGAGCATACTGTCATCACCGTCAAGAATGTTATCGTAGGCCGTTAGTGAAATGATGTTGGCAAACTCAGGTGCTGTAGCCACTTTATCCGGATGGTCGATGTAGTATTGATATTTCTTCGCCCAGGATTTATAGAACAGGGTTGATGCGAGTATCCGGTTGTATTTCCGGGCCAGGTTGGTTTCACCGTTCATGATGCAGGAGAGAACGAAATATCTCAGGACACTGGCATTCATCCCATATTCCACCATGTCTTCCATACACCACCTGTAACAGTAATTCGGTTTCCCGTACTGATAATAGAAGAATGTCCCTGCCAACCGCATCGGAAGAATTTCCCGGGGGGATTTCATCGCCTTGTTGCCGTCCCGGTATTTGAACAGATTGTCTCCGGCCAATCCCAGTTTATACAAGGCCAGGTTGGTGTGCATGACAATCAGCCGGGTTGGCTCGTCCTGTTGCTTTTTGG
>JAUZOU010000451.1 GCA_030706285.1 Bacteroidota bacterium | reverse complement strand
GATTTTCTCTCCGGCTGCATTTAATTCTTCGACAGCTGAATATAGGTGGCCGAATGTGCCTCCCCAACCGACGACGAGCAAATCAGCATCAGGATCACCCTGAACAGCAACATCAGGAATGACATTGGCAATGGCGTCAATCTTCGCCTGACGTTGATTGACCATGAACTGGTGATTTTCCGGATTCGTAGAAATCGCACCGGTTATGTTGTCTTTTTCCAATCCTCCAATCCGGTGAGCGAAACCTGGGGTGCCTGGGAGTGCCCAGTAACGGACAAACGTTTCTGCATCTCTAAGAAATGGTTTCCAGGTTGGCTGCATGTCTGCATGTACAAACGGTGGTTTGATGTCAGGATAGTCTTTCAAGGAAGGCAGTTTCCAGGCGGATGAGCCGTTTGCCAAGAAGGCATCGGTCATCAAAATGACAGGAGTCATGTGCTCAAGTGCTATTTTGGAGGCCATGAAAGCATAATCAAAGCAATTGGCCGGTGTGCTGGCGGAGATCACCACAATCGGGCTTTCGCCGTTTCGTCCGTAAATAGCTTGCAGCAAATCGGTTTGTTCGGTTTTGGTTGGAAGCCCCGTAGAAGGACCACCACGTTGAACATCGATAACGACCAGTGGCAATTCTGCCATGACGGCCAGGTTGATGGCTTCACTTTTCAGTGCCAGTCCGGGACCCGAGGTAGACGTTGCAGCCAGCGATCCGGTGTAGCTGGCACCGATAGCGGTACAGACACCGGCAATTTCATCTTCAGCCTGTACGGTCTTGACGCCCAAATCTTTGCGTGCAGCAAGCTCGTGCAGAATATCGGTAGCTGGCGTGATCGGATAACTTCCTAAGAAAAGTGGCAGCCCCGACTTTTCCGAAGCGGCTATGAGCCCCCATGCCGTTGCCTGGTTCCCTTTCACATCGGTGTAGGTTCCTTTGGGCATATCGGTGGGATTGATATGGTACGTAGAGACGAATGTATGGGTATTGTTACCGTAATTATAACCATCCGTCAGCACTTTCAGATTGGCCTGCAAGACGGCCGGTTTCTTTTTGAACTTGTTATTGAGCAGGTGCATGGCCCTGTCGATCGGAGTATTGAACAACCAGCAAAGCAAACCAAGCGCAAACATGTTCTTGGAGCGCAAGATGCTTTTGTTGTCCATGCCGGTTTCTGCCAGACTGGCCTTCACCATGGAAGAGATGGGCGCCATAATCAGCTGGATGGAAGTAAGTTTCAGCTCTTCAAATGGTTTGTCCGTTACAAATCCGGCTTTGGTTAGGCTGGCTTTATCAAATGAATCTTCATCGGCGATGACAATCGCGTTCGGTTTGATGTTGTTACGGTTGACCTTCAACGCGGCTGGGTTCATCGCAATCAAGACATCCGCGGCATCGCCGGGTGTATGAATTTTTTTGGAACCGATGTGTACCTGATAACCGGATACACCGCCCAGGGTTCCCTGTGGGGCGCGGATTTCAGCCGGGTAATCGGGAAAAGTCGAGATTTCATTGCCATACGTGGCTGACAGATTTGAAAAGAGGCTTCCCGTTAACTGCATTCCATCGCCGGAATCTCCTGAAAACCGGATGACCACTTGTTCCAAAGTGGTAATTTTAGCTGTATCTGACATAATGGGTGAAAAAAATGTGGACGTTTAACTTCAGGGCGCAAAGAAACGAAAATAAATTCATTATTGCAAAATAATGTGGAATATATTGCCGTTATACTGCATATTTATACAATAAATGCATTTATAATGTATAATTATTGGGTAATGGCCTTCATAAAAATACGCCCTGCCGAAAAAGGTTGCGACAGGGCGTTATAAATTTCAACAAATCTGTTTCAAAAAGGTTGGAACACCTGAAGAAAGAAACCATTTTTACAAACGGAAAACTCACCGGAACTTCAATTTTAGCCGGTATTGAAAGGCAATGGATCAATACTCGGAATCCATATTGTTTCCGCTGTTGGAGTTGTTGTTCTCTTCCTTGATATCCTTTTTCGGTTTCATGTTACCGAAATTCCAGGTCACATTCAATTGAATACTCCGGCTGAAAAACTGGCTGGAGCTTGTCTGGTAAAAACCACTTCCCCAGGTTGTGCTGGCAAATTTAAACGAATTCAGCAAATTCCGGCCATTAAGGGCAATTTGAAGCTGCTTGTCGAAAAAGCTTTTGCGTAATCCGGCATCCAGCGTATAGTTGCTTTTCGATTTTCCTTGAGCAATTATTGCCGGCGCATTGTAAAAACCAGACAGTTCTCCGGTCAGCGATTTAGAAAAGATGAGAGTGCCGTTCAACCTGGCATTCCAGGAAAACCCGCTGTTTCCTTTATAATAATAGCCACGATAAGTAAACGGGTCCATTTCCGAATAAAAGCCGTCAATGGTTCCGGTCAATTCAGCCAGGTTTGTCAGTTTGCTTTTGCCGACCAGCTCAAGGCCGGATGAACTATTTCTGGTCACGTTGGAAGATGTTTGGAACATGACGCCGTTGTCCAGGTAACTGATGCTCTGAATATCATTTTCAGCGATTCTATGATACATGGAGGCAGAAAGGGATAAGTCATCGGTGGTTCTGATCAGATTAAGTTCAAACGAATGGGAGAAGACCGGATCCAGGTCCGGATTTCCGAATTGGATGTTGGTGGAATCGGTGATGTCAGTG
>JAUZOU010000450.1 GCA_030706285.1 Bacteroidota bacterium | reverse complement strand
TAAGGCAACACACCCATAATAAAAATCTCCAGGATTCGACCATGATTCTAAACGTTTCAACCGCCCGTAAATATATGATTTTTCCATTACCGGTGACACAACACCCAGCACATACCAGATACGAACTATATTAATTTTGAAACGCAAAACCCTTGTTTTCTAAAAATAATAGGTTCGATCCGCTCAACAATCAGACTTGCAGAAATATCGTCACGCTCGTGCTGGCAATCCTCTTTAATTTGCAGTTCATACAGGCTACCGACGGATATGATCTTTGGTTATAAATCAGACGTCAGGAAAAGGACGACCAGGTCTGAAACGATAGCTATATACTGCACGAAAAAGTGCGGCTTACCAACTGGTTGTAACAACAGTTGTCGTATATCAAAAAAGAGGCCCCTAAGGCCTCTATCATGCCCATTAGGGTATAGATGGAGGCGTTAGGGGCGTCCTTACTGCTGTTAAAAAGCACAGTGATGATGGATTTGTCTATACGCTTTTAGTTAACGTTTAGCATGTATTATAGACATAACAAGTTGATTCATTTGTAATCCATAGCTTTTCGGAGTGGATGCTTGGTTTATTTTACCATCACCTTACCAACTTGTTGTTTATTGACAGTATTTACAGATACGAGGTATATCCCTTTCTTCATTGGAATAGTAACTATTTGGTTTTCTGCTTTCTGAGAAGAGACCAAAGCTCCATCAATACTGTAAACTGAAATCCTGGAACCTTTTACAAGTCCTGTTATCCTCAATGCTTTCTCAGCACTCATAAAACAAATGTCAGATATGGAATTTTTATCAACAGCATCCTCCACCTTGCGTACGGCTTCAAATTTCAAATCTTTTAGATTTGAACCCGAAACCTGAAAATTGAAACGCAAGAAATACATTCCGTTTTCTTTAAGATTAACATCTATCGTATCATTAAACCATGTAGACCAGTCCTTTATAGTCACGTTGAAAAGATGGTTCTTGTCAGCAATATTTTTAAAGTCAAGTGCTCTGCCAACGCTATCAGTAATAGTAGACACAATGCAAGCACCGTTGTTTGGAGAACAAGCCTTATATGTCATCCGGTACGTACATGTCGTATCAGCTATCAATGTGATCAGAGCATAGGCCCCATCATTAGTGTACCCTAAATTTCCGGCACTTTCAATCTGCATACCCGATGACATCAATGGCACTGTTTCAGAATTAAAGGGTATTGATGCAGGAACGTGCACACCTTTATCGGTAATTTTCTTGTAGTTAAGATACATTGTATTCAAATCAGCCGTTGTTTTCAACAATTCAAGTGCATAAGCATCTACTGTCACTTGTGAAGCAGTATCGGTCAATACAAGATCCTTTGAAGCAGCTAATTGGAGATTCAACTCAGCAACTTTGCTCGTTAGATATTGAATACCTGTGGCTTTTTTCACTAGTGAATCGGCTTCAGTGATAGCATTTTTCAATAGTATGTAAGAAATCACTCCTTCTACCGTAAACTTCATTTCTTTTACGTTTGAGCCAGATCCAATCCAGTTAAAACGAAGGTAGTATGTTTTTCCACCAGTCATAGAAATATTGATCGTATCACCTGTCCAAGAGCTCCAACCGCCTTTATTGATAGCAAAAGTATCTATTGAAGCTGTCAGATTTGTGTAATCACTCATCAACCCGATGCTATCAGTGATAGTGGTTACAATCGAGGCATTGGCATTATCGGTTGATGCAAGGTAACTCAGAGTATAATTGCCTGTTACCTCAGGCTTCAGTACAATCAAAGCGTATGAACCATTACTTGTATACCCCAAATTGCCGGCTGCTTCAATTTTCATTCCTGAAGACATGAGCCCTATGGTTGTTGATTTGAATAGTATTGTTGAAGGAATACTATTGCCTGAATTGATAAAATCCAAAGCTGTTTTGAAATTCGAGGATGTTCTGGCTAATATCGACAGATACTTGTCGATGACAGCTTGATTGGCATTACCTGCTGACACTACTGCTTTAGCTACATCTATTGCTGATATCAGCTCGGATTTCTGAGAATTGTAATACTCATGTCCAGCGGCCCCTACCAATAAAGAAGAGGCATTGGCAATGGCTGTCGACAGCGGGGTAATATCCGCAACTTGCCCTTCTATCCCGGTATAAGGGATCAGTTGATAAATATAGTTCCGTTCGGACAAATCTCTGGTCATTGTATCTGTAATGCCATCTTTATTGAGTTTTACTTCTACACAACGGGTTGCGTAATTCCATAATGTCACATTGCTGCCATTGCCAAAGATGACCCAGTCTGTAAAAGTACCATTTGCACCTTTCCAGGCGAAGGCATTGTCATTCAAGAAATAGCCCTGAATTGTATCGGTCGAATTCTTTAAAACAGAAGAAATGGTGTAACGAGGTGGATTACTATTGCTTTTCTTGATCCTCCATACTTGATAGTTCAATAACCCACCTGGGACCTGATCTTCCAATGTCGATGCTCCTTTTTCTGCATCAGCACAAGACAGATATTTGTCGCCACTCTTGATGTAGTATAATTCACCATCTGGTAATGAAGTAGCATTGGTCAAATCATCGTAAATTATGATGTGTTGTGCAGCATTGAATTTACGAGCAGCTAAATTCAGCGTATACAAAGCGAAATCCAAATCACTTTGGGTTTTGGCAGTAGATTTGGC
>JAUZOU010000045.1 GCA_030706285.1 Bacteroidota bacterium | reverse complement strand
CAACTACAGTTGGTTGCGAATGCGTTATCCCGTAGTTGCAGCACCGGAACATAAATTGTTTGCCGGCGTGGATTTCACCAAAGGAAAGTGGGTGGTATCGACCGGCGTACAACAGATCAGCGGGCTTTATACGTCCGTTAACCCGGTTGTCCGCGAACAGTTCACCTTATGGAATCTTAGAGGAAGCTACCGACTGAGCCCGGCGGTTAACGTCTTTGTCCGCGGAGAAAACCTGCTGGCGCAAGACTATGAAATCAACGCCGGGTTCCCCATGCCAAAAGCAACGGTTACGGGAGGTATCCATCTGAAATTTTAAATTTTTTACAACCGTGTTTCAGGAATTTGACGTGATCGATCAAGTTGTTGAGGTGATCAATGAAGCCATAACAAGAACTGATATTTTTTTCATCTATGTGAATAATAATAATATGATACAGGGATCTACAAACCTTTACTGGATGCCAAAATTAATCATAAATCCAAGCCTTTTATCGGCCTTGATCCATAAATTAGGCTGGAACGCGAATGTATCAACCTCCGAAGAATGAGTGATAACAAGTGATGGCATAACGATTAGTTGAAAATATATAATTGGTGCTATGTTAGAAATTGCGGATTTGACGGATTATCATGGCATCAAGTGTAGGGAATATTGTTAGCAGCTAGTACCGTGTCTTAGATTAAAATCACCTTTTCGACAGATCGCATAGTATCCTGAATTAGCTGGATAAGGTACAGGCCTTTTTTAAACGAGGTTAGATCTATTTTTACTTTTCTCTCGACAGATTGTTCCTTGCCGGATAACGGCCGGGTGAGCAGCACGCGTCCTTGCAAATCGAGGACACGGATTTTGCCCGGGCCTTGCGTGTGGCTCAGGTAGATTATTCCGGTGGAAGGATTTGGATAGACGGTCAGATGGTCGCTTGTCACTTGCGTTATCCCGGTACTGGTAAAGTTTCGCACGACGTTGCTGATGCGCACTTCATCGATGTAGCCAACAAGATTTGTTCCGATTTGAAGGTCTCTTGAGTTGAGGCATGTCCCGTCAGGTGAATAGGGCTGATCGGCGGAGAAAATCCGATGCCGGTTTTTGTCGTGCATTACCAGTTGAATCGTCCTACTTTTTGTATCACGGATAAAGGCAACGTGGTACCATTCGTTTAAGGCGATTGCCGGGCCGGTAACTCCAATCCGTGAGTTGAAGCCGGAAAAATAATAACCGTAGAAACAATTGCCCCACCAAGGATTCACTTCGAGTGAATAATTCGATTGATACGCATCGGAATCGCCCGGTTTCCAGAACAAGTACATGTTATTGGACGTGTAGGCATATAATTTAACCCATGCTTCGATGGTCCAGTCGCCATTCAGGTTTAAGGCGGCATGATTGGGGACGATCAATGCCGTTCCGGTTTTGTAACACCTGCCAAGCTGATCGACACCAGCTGTATCGGTCGTCAGGCTTGCCATGTTTCCGGCCGCATCCGGAGCTTGCAGGCTGCTATTGTTCAGTCCGTTGTCGAAATGAAGCAACAGCAAGGTGTTTTTATCGTTCGGATAAGGGCCGCCGGTGGGATTGCTTTTCAGAATGGTTACGGGACCGCTGGTGGCATAGTTATTGGTATCGGCCAGATCGGTCAGTTTCAGCTGGCAGGAACCTGAGAGATTGTCAGGAACGCCCCATTTGTATAGTCCGTTTGAAGCAGGTGTTTCAGGAGCAATGGTGTTCCAGTTGGTTCCGTCCTGGGTGTAATCGATACGGATTGTGTTTACCGTGGTTGTTCCCCAGCTGACTTCGACCGTGTCGTTTGAGATAATGTACTGGTTGTTAGAAGGCGAGATGAGGCTGAGCCTTGACAAGGATACTTTATAAAATGGCCCAAACGTCGTCGAAACATCCAGATTGTCTGGTGCCGAGAGTTTGATGTAAAACGGGCCCTGGCTGTTTCCGGCCATCCAGTTGCATGCCGTGTCGGCCGTATGGTCGGCTATCTGTGACCAGGTTTTCTTCTCATCGGTCGAAACAAAGACAGTTAGTTTGACCCCATTTTTTAGCGGTATCCAGCTGATTGTGACGGAGTCACCGGATTCCTCAACATTGGCGACAGGATTGAGTAAGGTTGCAACAGGTAATTGTTTGACACGGGTATCAAAGTCGTACAAATAATCTTCGAAAAAGGCCTGCGCAGTCGGGTAGCCCAAGGCTTGATAGCCGGCTGTATCGTTTATCTGAACATTTTTTACCGTGACGTACCCACCTTTCCGGTACATAAAATCAATCATGCTGTATCCGAGGTATTTATAACCGTAGTCCGTTTGAGGGTATTCTTTCGTATCGGCATACGCCGGACAATGACCAAAATAGCGGGTGGCAAAATCCATCGATGACAGTAGCAGCGGCCGGTAGGAAAACCCTGATAATCCAAGGTAGTCTCCGGCTAAAGGGCCTTCCGCATTAAAAAAGGCGAAGCCTTCACCCAACCAGGCTGTCCCTGTTTCAGATTGCCATAATCCCTGAAACAAATGGGCCAATTCGTGCCGCATTAGGTATTTGACCGAATTCAGGTCGTCTGGTTTGGAGGTACAACCGGCATGCAAACCGGACGACCAGGCTGTACCGCCGATTGTTGCCGTAGCGGGATCGCAGCTTACCCCTTCAATGTCGGCATCCACACAATCGCCCAAGGTAAATAGTGACAGCTTTTCACCGGCTGTAACCTGATAGTGGTCGACGTATTCGGCATACGCTGCTTCCATCGATTCGAATAGCATCGGAAAATTGATGTCCCCAAAATACGGACTGGTGTAATACTTAAAATGATCACTTTCTTTGAATAACCGGATTCGCTGATTGTCGTCCGGTTGCAGGAAACGATGGTACACGTATCGATTGAAATCGCCCAGCAATCCTGCCAGATTATCCACGTTGTGCCAGTATGAAAGCACATCGAAACTGTCCGCCGTCAAATTCGTCACCATCGGATAACCCCAATTCTTGAATACATTCATGAATTCGCCAAAGGCTGCTGCAATGGCCAGTCCGTTGTTGGCCATAAACGTCGTATGATTGTTCAGCACATCGAATGAAGCAAAGCTACCGCCGTAGGCATTGATCGCTTTTCTGACAACCGAGTCAGGCGGCAATAATCCGCTTTCGAATAAGGGAAAACCGACCTTGAAAAGGAGCGGCATGTTGCGGGTTTGGTAATAATGATAAAGGTATGATTGGTTTAAGTAAAACAATGCCACGCTGGTCAGATCGGGGAAAACGGCTCGCTGGTCGGCTGTGATGGGTTCGCTGATATTGATTGTTCCGTCTGCGCTCACAAACCCGGCTTCAAAAGCAAAGGCATCAGCCGGTTTTTGTGCCTGGTAATCGTTGGCTGGCAACAAATTGAACGAATAGGTAAATGTGCTGAAGGCTGGACTTCCGGCTGCACGACCATGAAGCTTCAGCACGTCTGTTCTGTTTGTGAGGCGTTCCCTGTCAACACCCGGAATATCGGTCAGTCCTGCTTTTTGTTGATGTTGAGATACTGTCTGAGTTGTCCGGATCTCTTTTGAAGGAATGGCTGCCGCATGAAGCACAAAAGCAAGTTGGAACAGCAAGAGGAAAGTGCCTCTGATCGATGAGGATATCGTTGAAGTCATATCAATAATTAATTGGTTGTGCTTCAGGAATTCACCCGTCTGCTTCTTGTGATGCCGGCAAATGTAAGTTAATTTTTAAATAATACCAAAGGCCCAGATTTTTTAGTCTTAGTGTCGAGGGTGTTTCATGTGGTTACCAAGGAAAAATCCTGGATGTGGAGGCTGGTTGTAGGCGACGTTTTGCCAGGCGACGGCCAGGCGGTATTGAGGGTCGTGCATCAGGGTGACGAAGCGGTAGTCTGTTGGAATGGTGGTGGTGAAGATGCGCAGTTCTTTTCCGTTGATGTTGCTCAGGATGACCTCTTCACGCCAGTCACCGAACAAATCGGCACTTAAGTTGGGCGTCGCCTTGGTGCCGTTGATGGAGGTACAGCTGTCGGCTCTGAAGAGTAACTGGTCTGTCCCTGTCTGATAATCCCATTTGGTAATCCGGTTGCGGTCCAACAGTTCTCTGGAAAGATCGCCGTCCCACCAAACGGCAAAGTTGCAGGAACGGGGCTGTCTGTCGGTGATTTTTTTACCTTTGGCTGAATACAAGCCGTGAGAGGCGACGCTCCAGCATTCAGAGCCTTCATAGCGAGGATCGATATCGGCTGTCATGCCGCGACCGACATCTTCTGTGCCGGGCAATCCCCAGATGAGCCGGCCTGTTCTGGCATCTCGGAACTCACCGGCAGCGACAGCAGCAGCTTTGCTGATGTTTTCATGCACCTGAAAAACCTCCAATCCCGGACGTTCCGGATCAAGATCAGAACAATGGAGCGCATCGCCATGCCCGAACCCTGTGCTGTACAAACCTTTGCCGTTATGGTCGATGCAGCAGGCGCCGTAGACGATTTCATCGCAACCATCCTGGTCGACATCGGCGACGCTCAGGGAATGATTGCCTTGTCCACTGTACGCGTCATTGCCTGGTGTTCCATCGTAACTGTCAAACATCCAGCGTTGCGTCAGTTTGCCATTTTGCCAGTCCCAGGCCGCCAGGGTGGCTCTTGTATAATACCCCCTGCACATAACAGCAGACGGATGCTTTCCGTCTAAATAGGCGACACCGGCCAGATAGCGTTCACTGCGGTTGGCATGAGTATCACCCCAGGCATCGATAGCCCCGCGTCCCGGCACATAATTAACGGTAGCCAGTGCACGGCCGGTTGCCCCTTCGAACACGGTCAGGTATTCGGGACCGTCCACGATTTTGCCGGCCAAGGGATTCGGATCTGTAACCGGACGTTGGCGGCGTCCTTCGTTTGGAGGCATGCGTTGCTGGCCGTCGCGGATTATAACCGTATCATTGCCGTTTCTTCTTGACTGACGGTATCCTTGAGTCCGGTTGAAAGCTTCTCTGCCAGCACTGTCGGCTGGATTCATAGTTATCGGGGAAGATGGCATTCCAGGCTGAATGGAATCAGGCCCTCCAGGGTGCCTCGGTTGATTGTCTGATCGGAAGAAGACCGGGCGGTTGGCCCAGGGATCCATGTTGCCGTCTGTTGGTTTGGTGCGCCAGTCGGCTGCCGGATTGCCGATGATGTTTCCCACTCCGTCTTTGGTGCCGTCAGCTGTTTTGCAGATGAGTTCGGCTTTGCCATCCCCATCGAAATCATACACCAGGAATTGAGTGTAATGGGCTCCTTCCCGGATATTGATGCCCAGATTGATTTCCCATAGGAACGTGCCGTCCAGTTTGTATGCCTGAAGGATGGGTGGAGTCGTTAACCCGTTCTGTCCGTTGTCTCGTCCGATACCGACCATGTGGACAACGATCTCATAGTTCCCGTCCCCGTCAAGATCGGCGACTGAACAGTCTCCTGGTGTATATTTGTCTGGCGTTCTGAGTGGTATGGAAAAGTATTGGCCCACTCTTTTTCCTGCGTTGAGACAGTATTGGCCCTCTGCGGCGGCTTGTCCTTTACTCCCTTTTACAATAGGTTTGACCAGATAGGTATTACGCTGGCTGAAATCGACGTTGTTGTCTGTAAAGCAGGTGTTAGCGGCCAATGGCTTTTTGTTCAGCAGGAGAGGCTGGCCGTTACCGGTTTGCCGGTAAAGATTGAAATAAGTGTGCTTCGGATCGGTACCCAACAGTCTCCAACTGATGAACGCTGTTTTTTCTGTGGCCCTGATAGCGATGACACCACGGTTCAGCTGTTCCATCCTGCGTTGTGCGGGAAGTTGTGCGGTCAATGAAAGGCCAAGAAGCAGGCACGTAATGAGTTTGTTTGACATGGGGTATGGTATTGAGATAAGGTATTCGTTGTACTTAGACAACGCTAAGGTATGAAATGTTTAAAGGTATAAAAAAAAAGTGTACTTTCGCTTGGTAAAATGCTGACAATTCAACGGACAAAGCGTAATCAGGCACGTCCAGCGATAACTTTAACGATTATTCAGTCACGATCATGAACGAGCAACAGCCCATTCGTTTATCCATTATCATTCCCGTATTTAACAGACCAGCCGAAGCCGGAGAACTGCTGGAGAGTTTGTGCAGTCAGACTTGTTCCGATTTTGAGGTCATTGTTGTGGAAGATGGTTCTTCCGTCACGTGTGAAAAGCAGGTACAAGCGTATGAATCACGGTTGAGCATCCGCTATTTTATGAAGCCCAATTCAGGGCCCGGTCAAAGCCGGAATTACGGGTGTGAAAAAGCTGAGGGCAACTATGTTGTTTTCTTGGATTCCGATTGTGTGGTTCCTCCAACGTATGTGGAGGCCGTCATGAACAGGTTGACGACCGATTATGTGGAGGCATTTGGCGGTCCTGACAGAGCGGATGAACAGTTTTCAGTCCTTCAGAAAGCCATCAATTATGCCATGACTTCCTTTTTTACGACCGGAGGTATCCGGGGCGGAGGGGAGAAGCTTGACAAATTTTATCCGAGAAGTTTCAATATGGGTTATTCCAAGACGGTTTTTGAGCAGACGCACGGCTTTTCTACCATGCGATTTGGCGAGGACATCGATATGAGTATCCGGATACTGAAGCAGGGTTTCAGAACAGCGTTGGTTAAGGAAGCCTTTGTCTATCACAAACGCCGTTCCAACCTGAGGCAGTTCTTCAAGCAGGTGTTCAACTCTGGCATTGCCCGTATCGTGCTGTTCAAGAAGCATCCGGAGTCATTGAAACTGGTTCATACCTTTCCGTCTTTATTTATACTGGGCGCGCTGGGGCTTGTTGTATTGTCTATTTGCTGGAATGTCTGGTTTCTGTTTCCCTTGTTGGTTTACACCGGCTTGGTCCTGCTGGATGCAACCATCAGGAATCGCTCGCTGAATGTCGGGTTATTGGCTGTCGTTGCTAGTTTTGTGCAGCTTGGCGGTTATGGCAGTGGCTTTTTAATGGCCTGCTGGAAAATCATCCTACTGAAGAATGAGTCTTATTCAGCCTTTGTCAACAATTTCTACAAATAGGTAGCGATTTGTTTCAGCATTTTGGAGATTTGTGGTAGTTAATACAGCCTTTCTCTGACGACAGACTCGGAAAATCTGAGTAAAATTGCCATCACTTTAATCCGTTAAGCTGTTACCATGAAACATCTACTACACATTGCTGAGATCGTCACGTTAGGCTGCTGCCTGTTGATGCCGGCTATTCCTTCTTTTGCCGCTACAGGGTTGCCTGGAAAATCAAAAATGACGGCATCTGTTGACGCAACCGGTGATACCCTGAATCTTGCCTTAACGGCCACGACCACGACGTCGTTCATTTCCGGATGGGAAAAGCTAGGTGCCCTTAACGATGGCGTGTCATCTACTTCGTCTTTAACGAAACCGTCTGCCGGAGCTTACGGCAACTGGAACGGCGAGTCTGCTTACGGGGCGTATAACTGGGTTCAGTACGAGTGGAGTAAAGCCAACAAATTGCTTTCCACTGAAGTTTACTGGTGGATCGATAACACGGCGACACCGGCAGTTGGTATTTCAAAGCCGACCGATGCTTATGTGGAATACTGGAATGGTTCCAGTTGGGTAAAATATGGCAGTATCGGACTTGAACTGAATCAATTCAACAAACTGGACCTGGGCAAACTCATGACCAGCAAAATCCGCCTGAACATGAAGAGCGGGGCCGCTACCGGTATCATCGAGTGGAAAGTCACCGGCATTCAAAGCGGAGATGTCGCACCAACGACGTTGGTTCCTTATTTGCGCCTGAATAGTGGCGATACGCTTCAATCAAATGTCATCGTTGCGCAGACAGGCGATTCTGTTCAGTTCAGCCTGCAGCCGATGGACGGCGGAACCTATGGCTGGGCTGGCCCAAACGGTCTCTCAAAAACGACACCGTCCATTGTCCTCAGAAACTTGCAACCGGCTGACGGTGGAACCTATACGGCCAGTTATACGAATGACGGCGGAGCCTTTTCCTCCTGCTTTTTCCATCTGACAGTCAGAGATTCTGCGCTCAGCCCTACGGATGCATTTAACTGGCCCGCCTATAAGCCAACGCTGAATTACAACTTTAAGAATGAATTTCCGGCTTTGGCGCAACCGACAAAGGATCTGAACGATTGTACGGTTGCCGGTTACATTGATTCCGGTTGGTGGACATTCCGCTGGGGCACTAAAGCCAAATCGATTATCGATAGTGCCTCTGTCATGCCGCTGCTGAAACGGATGAACGAAGACTTTGCCTATTTCAGGGATACACTGGGCTGGCCACCGGATAAACGTGTCAAGAACGGTTACCGCAGTGCTATTTATCTGTTTGGTTCAGGCCTGACGACGGATACGGCGGACAGCACGGATTTGGGCGGCTGGCAAAGTGCTACCAGTTTCAACGGTCAAAGTTGGCCTATGGTCTTGTTATCTTATTATCCGGTCTATAGTTTTAATCCCAAATGTACTTATTCGGATAAAATAGCCCAGCAGGGAGCTTGCGTTCACGAAGGTATTCATGCCGTATTGGCCGATTTGCCCGGCTGTAAGAATTCAGCCTGGTTTCAGGAAGGAGGCAATACCTGGTTGCAGCAGGAAGCAGCTGTCAGACGGACAGGTGATTATTCCGGAATGGGATTTTTGAATGTCGGATCGTTTATTGCACCGTTTATGCCGATAGAATGCTACAGTGGTTGGTTGCAGGACGGCAGTTTCGGCGGTCCCTCGGCAGAAGGGGTGAACATGACAAACACGAGTGGCGCTCAGGTTTGCACCTGGAAAAATCTGTTGGGCGGCGTTCAGTACAGTAACATATTTCCGGTTTTTCTTGGATTGACGTTGGGAGAAGGCAGTGTCGCCTGGATCTGGCGGAATTGCGAATCAAGAGTGCTGGAAGGAATGGCCGATACATTGGGCGAGGTCCAGATGCGTCGTCTGATTTCCGAATACAGGGCGAAACAAGCTGTCCTTGATATGGGAAAATGGACAGCAAACATGAAGAGTCTGCTGAATAGCAATATGGGTGTCACGATTAAAGCCGAATGGTCTCCCTATTACATCAATTGTGCTTCATGGACAGCTTCGCCTTACGTGAAGACCACAAACGACGGAAAGGGCCTGCTCACTCCCGAGGCCCGTACACTCCCGGGCTGGTCCGGTGGAAACCAGATTCCGCTGGTTGTTTCCGGCGATGAAGTCACTGTCAATTTCCGACCCATCGGCCGCAATATGACTTGTCAGCTGTGTTATCGTACCAAAGATGGCAAGATCGTCTATAGCCAGTTGGTCAACGGTGGCGACTGCAGCCTGAAACTGGATTTGAAGCCTGCTAACAGCGTTGTGTTTGCCGTTATAGCCAATACAGATTATATCTATGAGGGCGATACGACGCGTAAAACGCACTATGATTACAGGCTGCAAGTGGTGAAGGGGGTCGTTGGAACCGCTGCCATCAACAAAAAGTGGTATGACTGGACACAAACGTTGGATCCATATAATGGTATGAGTCTGGAAGAAAAAGAGAAAAAAGTGGATATGACCGTTTACCCGAATCCACTCGATCCCAGCCAGGCCTTGAACATCAATTTCAGCGAGGCATTGGTAAAACCGGTGCGTATCGATATCAGGAATCTGAATGGGCAACTGGTATACACTGATAAGATAGCCGGCAATGTGTCCATCCAGACAGGACGGTTTCTGAGCCCTGGCATTTACCTGCTTACGGCAGAACTATCAGGTATCCGTCAGAATCGAAAGTTGATCGTCAAATAAATTGTATCAGAATCCCGGAAACTGATAAAGGGTTTCGAAAGTCAGTGAATCCGGTACAGGCATCGCCTGTCACCAGCGGCAGTATGGTCATCCCGCTCAATAGTGAGTTTATTGCCCAGTAATTTCCGGATGTTTTCCATTTCAGACTCGCAGAATCCCTGACAATTGATGGCTGCCTCGCAAATGGGACAATTGTTTTCGATGAACAACCAGCCTTCATCGACTTTTTCCAATTCGGCCATGTAACCTTCTTGCGTCCGTATTTGAGCAAATAAAGCCAGTTTTTCTGATGGCTCACGGCACTCTTTCAACGCCTCTTCATACCTGAGAAAATCGCTTTCTCTTTTGGCATGAACGAGTTTATCCAAAGCTTCTTGTCCGAGCACCTGGCGGATATTCTTCAACAGTTGAACGACAAGTGAGGCATGGTTGTCCGGAAATCGTTTGCTGCCTTTTTCAGTCAGGTTGAACAGAATTGTCGGCCGCCCAACGCCTTTGACCTGGGACGCTGATACAATGTATCCTTCCTTTTCCAGTTTTTGCAGGTGAAGCCGCATGCCTTCTCCCGTCATTTGAAAGACCTTGGCCAGGACAGAAGCAGATTGCATACCGTTCATTTTAAGGTAGAATAGTATCTCGTCTTGGGTTTTGCCTGGGTTCATAGTTGATCTATTTAGCAAGTTAATGCTTGTAATATTAAACAAAGATACGAACATTGCGCCGAATCATCAAACAAAGATGGTGTTTGATGTAGCTTTTCTGCAGGATGTTGAATCTAATTATGAACATGAGCCTATCTTTTCAAAAAAAAACCGGTGCATTGTGTTAAAAAAATTGGTACTTTGGCTGAAAAGTTGGCTGGTTTAACCTGATTGAATATGGAAAACATCGAAGAGTTGGCCCCGTTGATGCTGAAAGGCATCCGGAAGGCTCAGCAACAGGAGCTTTACACCATGAGTATCTACCAGGATACGGTTCGTCCATACGGGAAAAACAATTTTTTGTTTTTTATCAAGCCCGAAATAACCTTACCTTCCTCCACCGTTCAGCTGGAAGCTATTTTGAATCTGATTCTCGGTAAAATCAGTGCCTTTGGTTTGCACATCCATGATGTGAAAGTGCTTTCCGCTGATTATCTGAAACAATACAATCTGATTGAGCAGCATTATGGGGTCATCGCCGATATTGCGACTCATGGAAAAGAAAGGTTGGGTTCAGCCGCCAAAGACCGCTTTCAGGAGCTGTTTGGCGTATCGGTCGATGAGGCGATTGTCTTAGGAGGAACGGAATTCCTGAAACAATATCCATTTTTCAATGCCCGTTCGCTGGATTGCTTGTGGGAAAATTCGCAGATTATCAAGCTGGCCGGCGGCAGTTATGTAGAGAAACTTCGTATTGGCCTCGATACCGTGTATTTATTGAATGCCTTCAACCCGATGCAAATTGAACATTATACAGAAAAGGGCAGGAGCATTGTTGTCATGAATTTGTCGGGCGATCTGGCCTGGAAAGATGCCCGAAGCCGCTTTACAGGGGCGACGACTCCCCAGAAAGCCGAAAAAGGCAGTATCCGGCATGAATTGCTGGAACATCAGATAGAACTCGGCTTGCCGGAAGTGTCCCAACGTTTCAATGGCATCCATCTTTCTGCCGGCCCTATTGAAGCGTTGATCGAACTTCAGCGGTTTGAATCCGATTTTTCGGTGCCTATGGGTGTCAAAGAATTTGACACCTTTCCTTTCGGACATCAACTGGTTGAAACCTTCGGAAGCATTCCTGAACGGATCCTGAAGAATGCCTCTGTCCAGGTAGACGGAAAGTCACTCAATCTGTTCGACTTGACGGAAGAATGGAATGCCGATGAAACCATCCGGTTGCTAAAAAAAATACTATAACCATCAAACTAATTGTCTATGAAAAGATTGCCGATACTGGCCTTATGTTTGTTTGCGGGAACTACGTTTGCGCAGGAACCTGTTCAAAAAGAAATCAAAACCGATGTGAAGGCGGTGACTGTTTACCTGCAAGGCGCACAGGAAACACGGACGGCGGCCGTCGACGTGCCTGCCGGGAAAACCTTGCTGAAATTCGGGGATCTGTCTCCTTTCATCGATGCCAAAAGCGTTCAGGTGAAGGCGGATGGTGCTCTGACCATTCTGTCTGTCAATCATCAGCAGAATTTTCTGGACAAGCCGGACAAACCGGACGAGCAGGTGAAACTTGAAGCAAAACTGAAGGGTATCAACGATCAAATAGACCTTGAAAATACGGCCTTGGAGGTCATTGATGAGGATTTGGCGTTTTTGAAGGAAAACCGTGTTATGAGCGGCAAGAATCAGGCATTGACCGTATTGGCCTTGAAAGAAGCAACGGATTTCTACAACAACAAACTGACCGATCTGAAGATCAAATCAACTCAGCATAGAAAAACGCTGGAAGAACTGCAAAAACAGGCAGCGGAAATCCAAGGACAGTTGAACATCCTGACCAACAAGAAAGAATATGCTTCCGGTGAGGTGCTGGTACTGGTTGAGGCCAAACAACCGGTAAAGACGACTTTTGAGCTGGTTTATATTGTCTCGAATGCCGGGTGGAACCCATCGTACGATATCAGGGCCAATAACATTAACGAACCCATTGAGGTGGTGTATAAGGCAAATATTCGTCAGGATACCAAGGAGGACTGGAAGAATGTCCATCTGAAGCTGTCTTCTTACAATCCCAGTGAAACGGGTGTGGCACCTGAGCTAAAGACCTATTACCTGGATTACAACACGACGCCTCCGGTATACGGGAAATCCATTACCAGTGTCAGTGGGCGGGTTAGCGATACGGAAGGTAAAGGCGTCGCCGGCGTCAATGTGACAGTCGATGGCAGTGGCATCAGTACGGTGACCAATGCGCAGGGATCCTATTCGCTGACGTTGCCGGCCAATGCACAACAATTGAATTTTTCACTGATCGGTTATATTCCTCAAACAAGGTTCATCTCCGGTTCCGTGCTGAAT
>JAUZOU010000449.1 GCA_030706285.1 Bacteroidota bacterium | reverse complement strand
TTACTGGAAACGATAATCGTGTAAACACCAGGGGCATATTTTTGCATTGGAATGTCAAGCGTTGATTGAGAAATAGTAGGTAACGAGTAAAGCAGTTTTCCGCATGAGTCCATGCAGGAAACAGTGGCTTTTATTTGCAGAGCGTTCGAGAAAGTCACATGAAGATTCTTGTCTTTGACAAATAGGCTGAGTTGCCTGTCTTTTGACACGTTTAGACTGGCAGCTTCATTCACCAGTGTACATCCTAACCAGGAATTAGGTCTGTCAAGATCTGTTCCGGAAGAGGCCTCATGGTAAGTGACGTTATCCTCCGTATGATTATAGCATTTAAAGGCAAGGCCAAACGATTCAGCCTGGGGTACACCGCCGAGTTCTTGCCACGGAATGGCTAATTCAATGGTATAACCATCATCGTTCCTGGTCATCTTCGTTTTGTACCCTTCTGGATTCCATGCAACGAAGTTGCCATTGAGGTCGGCTTGTTCACAGAGCACTTTTCCGCCGAGATTGACTAGCATCTTATAATGACCTTTTGTCAGCGATTTAACATTGTTGTTTTGGGGATCAAGGTATACTTCGAAACCATCAGCCTCCCAAGGTGATTCTTCTGGCGCATCCGTTACCTGCCAGGCATCTTCTGCTTGACATAGGACGTACAAATAATCGTTATCCCAGGCTGTTTTAAACGTGGCGTAGTCGTTTGAAAAAGATTTCAACGGAAAGGAGGAACAACCGTTCCACTCATCCTTACTGCAAATTCCGTCTACGACAATGGCCCTTTTCATGGCTTTTGGTGCGTTGACAATTGTCCCTTTAACTGTCCAGAGACCATTTTGCCCATTGGTCCCGCCAATCGACGATACAGCCATAATAGTCGTGTCATCGATCTGGCAAAGAGAGTTCCATAAGGCACTGCCATCGGCCTCAAGGTTGGGAAAAGGAGTCGATTTGTTGGTAAAGTTATGGGCTGAAGCATCTCCAACATAGACTTGCAAGTTCGCTTTCACCTCGTTGGTGCCGGTCCGTCCTTCTGTCGATTGGGTGCTAAGAACGGTTTCCGAATTGTTCAGTTGAATCAGATAAGGGGCGCCTGCGTAAACAGCTGAGGCCAATCTATTCTTAATGCTGAGAGCCTGACTCCGATAGGGACTATCCTTTAAGACTGGTGCATTGCCCCAGTTGTTGCTGGTTGTAATGATAACCGGTTTAAACAGTCCGTCAATGCCATTGTCTTCGATGGACATTGCCATTCCTTTGTTATTTTTCAGATAAACCGGTACTGGCATTCCGTCTCTGTTCTCGGCCCTGAAACTGAGGATTTTAATTGGATTCCAAGTATAACAATTATCACTGGAGCTGATCATGGAAATATCTTGTTCCGAACTGTTGGTATAGGGCGCTTCGTTGGAAAAATACACTTGCACTTCACCACTTGGCAGTTGGATGGCTTTGGGCTCCCAGCAACCATTGATAAAATAGTTGTCGGCTGCATAAAGTGTATACTCCCCACCCCAGGTTAGACCATGATCTTTTGACAGCTTGTACATGATTTTGTACGGGCAGCTGCCATCGACTCTGGGTCGGGCATTCCAAGTATAGAGTAACAATCCGTTCTTGAGTTCCAACAGTTCGGCATTCGTGTAGTAGTATAGATTATTCAGTCCAACTGTTGTCGGAGAGCTCCAAGTAATCCCTTTGTCACTGCTGGTCCGGTAGTAGATACTGTAATCGCAGGAATAAACCAGCGCCAGTTTTCCTGTCGAAAGGACAACCACTCTGCCATAGCCACCAGGTGTGGCAAATCGTTGAGTGGTGTAATCCCAACAGATTCTTGAACCTTCCTGATAGGGATAGGCGGTAATGCTACAACAGATCAGTGCTATGAACAGCAGCGTTTTTCTTGGATTCATGGTTGGATGTTATTTTTTTCCAGTCAAATCACGGATTAATTGGACTTCTCCTTCTTTGTAAGGCGTCAGATCTTTTCTGAAAATATCATGGAACCATAGTTCCGGTTCAGTGGTATAGTCTTTTTCCCAGGAATCCCAAGGATAGATGGTTTGAGTTTTGCCGGAAACAAATCCCCAGTTGATGGCTCCCACATGGTATTTCTTTAAGATCGGAAGGATTTCTCCAAAGGTGCTGTTGGAGCCTCGTGACATATACTCGGTGCAGACGATCGGACGATTGAACAGCTGAAGGTATTTGATGTTTTTTTCATGATCTGCTTTCTCGCTGTAATTATGATAGGTGATGACGTCAGAATGGGCTGTCTGGTACTGATTCAGCTCTGTCAGATCCAGATTCCATATGCCCATTGTCAAAGGTTGTGATGGGTTGACCTCTCTGGCCCATTTGAATGCGTTCTTAACTAATGGCATAGACTTGTTGCCATAGGCAGGGAACCTTGGCGCTGTTTTATTGACAGGGCCTTGATTACCAGGCTCGTTATAGAGATCCCACATAAGGATTCTGTTATCCTTGCCAAAAGTAGTCAAAATATCCTTGACATATTTCTCCAGTGTCGGCATCGCCTTTGCCCAATCATTATGGGCATCCATGCCCGGATCCTGTACCCAACCTGAATTATGCGTATGTGGTATTGGCTGAGGTTGTTTCCCGATTTTGGGGTATGGATTCCAGCAGTCGTCGAAAATGACGAAAATGGGACGAATGCCGTATCTCGA
>JAUZOU010000448.1 GCA_030706285.1 Bacteroidota bacterium | reverse complement strand
GCGCAATAACCGGTGTGCCTCAGCATACTCCGTACATTTTTCCGGTACCATCCGTAAAATGGGTTCTGCATAACTTCGGAGAACGGAGAACTCAAAAATTAAAGCCGAATTGAACATAGCCTCCGCGTTTTCCTGATACGGAAAAATCCATTTTTCCTCGCCAGATCGAACACTATCCCATCTGGAAATCGTTTCTTTGGCAGAGTAACCGCGGTAGCGGTAATCGCGGATGATACGCCTGATCAGACGGTTATCCGTTGTTGGAATCCAATTGTGATTATCCAGCGATATCGATGTCAGTGTCGACACATAGACCTTAAACAGATAATCAGGCGCCACTTCCGTAATCAACGCCGGATTCAACGCATGGATGCCCTCTAAAATCAACATGGTATTTTCTTCCAGTTTCAGACGGTCTCCCAAGTATTCTTTCTTTCCTTTTGCAAAGTTAAATCTGGGTGTCTCAATTTCTTTTCCACTTAACAAGGCCTTCAGCTGTTTGTTGAACAGGTCAAGATCCAACGCATGCAACGACTCAAAATCAAGGTTGCCTTTATCATCAAGCGGAGTCTGCTCTCTATCCACAAAATAATTATCCAGAGAAATGGCAACCGGTTTGATGCCAAGGACCATCAACTGAATCGACAGCCTTTTGGCAAATGTTGTCTTTCCGGAAGAAGAAGGGCCCGAAATCAGGACGATTCTGGCCGTCGATTTCTGATGGATCATATCAGCTATTTGAGCCATCTTTTTTTCCTGAAGCGACTCGGAAATATTAATTAAGTTGGTTGAATCACCTCTCAGACAAGCCATGTTAAGGTCACCCACATTGCTCAGAGACATAATTTTGTTCCACTTAAGGTATTCATTGAACACACCAAGCATTTTAACCTGAGGCACAATGCCTTCCAACCTTGTAGGATTGTTACGGTCGGGAATTTGAAGCAAAAAACCATTGAAATACGGCTTAATGTCAAACAATTTAATGAAACCGGAAGACATGGCCAAAGCCCCATAAAAATAGTCGATGTGCCAGCCCATCTTCCAGTACCCACTATATAGAGAGCCCTTTGACTCCAACAGGTGCACAATATCCTGACGGCCTCGTTCACGAAACATGTCAATGATGATCGAGGTTTCATCTGCATGAAATTCAATCGGGTTATCAGCATCGATCATTTCCTGCATGCGCTTCTTGATGGCAGTCAGGTCTTTTGGCTTGGTTTGCCTGCCTAAGCCAAGTTCACAAAAATAGCCTTTCGAGACCGGATGTTCCAGTCTGAATTCACAACCTGGATATAGTTCAGACACCGCAGCAGACAGTAAAAACGTCAATGTCCGTACATAGGCCCGCATACCGGATGTGCTGTTCAGATCGATAAATTCTATTTGTTTCGGATTGTACAGCTCGTATTTGAGACTAACCGTCTTGTTATTGACCCTGGCTGCAATAGCCATCGGAATAATATCCTCAGCCATGTTCTGATAAACTTCATAGACCGTTGTTCCCATCGGAAACAACGCATATTTCCCTGTGTTTACGCAAAAAACACGTATCGTCTTACCCATATTGTATTTGAACTACTTTACAGGCTAAAATTACAAAATTTTATTTACTTTTGCGGGTCGTTAGCTTAGATTAAACACCGTAATAAAAATTGACTTATTTATGTGTTTATCTCTGATAAAGTCGTACTTTTGGCACATTTTTCAATACTAAAACAATAAATTTTAAACAAATGAAAAAACTGAGTATCCTATCTATGGGTGTCATGCTCTTACTGAGTGTTTGTTTTGTTTCCTGCAACAAAACAGGCAAAAGCAGCATGAAGAATTCTGTCGATAGCTTGAGCTACGCTTACGGCGTCGGCATGGGCTTCAGCATGAACCAAAACCTTAAAGAATTTCCTGCAGACCTTAACATTGATCTGTTTCTGAAAGTATTTGAAAAAGCCTTGAAGGGTGATACCGCTAACCTGGCTATCAAACCGAATGAAGCTTACATGGTTTTCCAACGTTGTCTGGCCGTTGCTCAAGCTGACGCAGCCAAGAAAAACAAAGAAAAAGGGACTGAATTCCTCAAAAAGAATGGCAAAAAAGCCGGTGTCGTAACGACGGCTTCCGGCCTTCAATATGAAATCCTCAAACAAGGTAACGGTCCGAAACCGTCTGATACATCCATTGTTAGGGTTAATTATAACGGAACCTTAATAGACGGTACCGTTTTTGACAGCTCCATTCAACGTGGCACCCCAGCTCAATTCCCGCTGAACCAGGTGATCAAAGGTTGGTCAGAAGGTATCAAACTGATGAGTGTCGGTTCAAAATATAAATTCTGGATCCCAGCAGATCTTGCCTATGGTGAGCAAGGTGGTGGTAAAATCAAACCAGGATCCATGCTGATTTTCGAAGTTGATTTGCTCGGCATCGGTGGTTCTAATGCTCCGGCTCCGGCAGCAGCAGCACCTGTGAAATAATTCGCTATAGCTATTTATACAAAGGCGATCAGTTCAATTTATGGCTGATCGCCTTTTTTCTGTCAAGAGGTTAGTCAAAATTGTTGGCAGTCTACCCTTTCACTTTCAAAAAGATTAATTTTTATTCAAAAAATCATCATTTTAATTACAAAAATCAAAAATTTCAAAATAATGATGTTTATTTGCATGTAAATTATAAATAAAATTAATACACCTGGTGTTTC
>JAUZOU010000447.1 GCA_030706285.1 Bacteroidota bacterium | reverse complement strand
TTGGTCCGGTCCCAGCAACCGGTGGGCAAACACCTTCTCACCCAACGAAGCGAACAATAGCGCAGCCCGCCTTACAACAATCGCATCAACGTGCTTGAACAACAATTGGATAATCCTTGTATAGGGCGGATAATCAAACAATTGCCTCAACGACGTTTCCTCGTTGAAAAAAGCGGTGTAATCATTGCTGATGACATGCTTAATGACAGGATTGTCCGGATGAGACGTCTGAATCACGACGACTCCCTTCCGACCTGATCTCCCCGCCCGCCCACTGACTTGCGCCATCAGCTGAAAGGCCCTTTCCTGCGCTCTGAAATCCGGAAAGCCCATCATCTGATCGGCATTCAAAATACCAACCACCTTGACCCGGCTGAAATCAAGTCCTTTGGAGACCATTTGCGTACCGATCAACACATCCATCTTCCCCTCTCCGAATTGTTGAAGGATCTGTTCAAAGGAATGCCTGCCTCTGGTCGTGTCCGTATCAAGTCTGGAGGTCCTTGCTTCCGGGAAAAGCCGATGGACTTCCTCTTCGACCTGCTCTGTTCCGAAGCCGCCTGTAGTCAGACCTGGTTCTCCACAGGAAGGACATCTGGACGGAACATCCGTTTCAAAGCCACAATAATGGCAACTTAATTGGTGACGGTATTTATGATACGTCAATGAGACATCGCAGTGACTACATTTGGGAATCCAGCCACAGACTTTGCATTCAAGCATGGGTGCATACCCTCGTCTGTTCTGAAACAAGATGACTTGTTCTCCCGCTTCCAGGGCTGCCTGTATATAGTCAAGCAAGACAGGTGAAAAAAAAGATTTCATCCGCTTTTTCCGTTTCAGCTCTTTTGTATCTACCGCAACGATATCAGGCAACTGAGCGTCTGCATACCGGCAAGATAGCTCGACCAGACCAGATTTCCCCATCAGACAATTGGCATACGATTCGACTGATGGCGTCGCTGTCCCTAACAGTGTTTTCGCGCCAAACCGGGCAGCCAGCACCATCGCCGCATTTCTGGCATTGTAGCGGGGAGCGGGCTCTTGTTGTTTGTAGCTGCTGTCATGCTCCTCATCCACAATGACGAGCCCCAACGAATGAAATGGCAGAAACACAGACGAACGCGCACCCAATATGACCTTAAGCCCATTGCTTTGCTGTACCTGATGCCAGATAGCCACCCTCTCTGCATCGGTCATACCTGAATGATAAACGCCAAGGGCTTCACCGAATACCCGTTCCAAACGACTGGAAAGCTGGGTGGTCAACGCTATTTCAGGGACCAGATACAGCACTTGCTTGCCGGCATCCAAGCATTCCTGAATCAGATGCATGTATATTTCCGTTTTCCCGGAAGAGGTTACCCCATGCAACAGGCAGACAGCCTGCTTATCAAACTGTTGATGAATTGCGTCCAAGGCTGCCTGTTGATGGGCATTCAGCAAAGCGACTCCTGCCGGTCCTGTCTTACGCTCAGAAACCTCATTGACAGCCTTTTCAACGCATTCCAAGATATCCGAAGTGCACAAGGCTTTCAATAAGGCAGCTGAGGCTCCGGCCTGTTCCAACAAAACAGACTTTTCAACTTCACCGGCTGTTTCCCCTTTATCCAATGGGGCAGCCAAATCCCGATACTTCAGCAGCAACGCCGCCTGCTTCCTGGCCCTTGAAAGGTTATCCAACGCCTGGTTCAACGCATCCGGATCCGTTCTGTAAGCGGCTGTCAACCGCACATAGGTCCGCTTTTTAGTCCGGTACGACGTACGAATGTCTTCGGACACAACCACCAACCCCTTTTCCATCAACTGCTGGACCAATGGCAAAATACTGGCAATGCCACATAATTTGCCCAATGCCTGAAGAGGCATTTCCCGGCCTGGTGGCAATGCATCAAGTACGTTGAGCTCCCTTTCTTTCAAAGGAAGACCGGTTTCAGAGACGTCCGTTCTGACAACGACGGTCTCACTCTCCAGTTTCAGGCCGGCAGGTAAGGCAGCTTTCATGACTTCCCCTTCCGTACACAGATAATAAGAAGCAATCCACTTCCAAAATTGGAGGTGTTTTTCATTTACGATCGGAGCTGCGCCCAAAACAGCGACAATCTGCTTGACCGTATGAGTCTCCGGCCGTCGGGAATGGAGTGCTGTCACTATACCGGTTACGAGTTTTCTGGCACCAAACGGTACGATGACAGCCCGGCCTGTTTGAAGATCAGCCAGCCATTCATCACCCACCGCGTAGGTAAATGTGCTGTCAAGCGGCAACGGGAGCAAGACGTCAGCATACATCACCTGGTTCATTCAATTTTCAAGGTTGCCAGCAATGGATAGTGGTCAGAAATCCTGACTTTATCGCGTTTGATCGTTACGGTCTCAATATTTTTCGAATGCAATATATAATCAATCCTGAACAGGAACAGGTTTTCGTGAAACGTGTTGCCCCAGCCAGATCCTTTATCGATCCAGCAATCAGTCATTCCTTTGCTGATGGTCCTGTACACATAGGAACCAGGCACGTCATTGAAATCGCCGCACACGACTACCTGATACGGTGAATTCCTGATTTCTTTCGCTACCACCACGGCCTGGCTGGCACGAATGGATGTGGCATTACCCACCTTGCTGCCCAACATCTCTGCTACGGTAGTCAGTTCTTTTGATTCTCTCCGGGTAATCAGTTGAGTATATTCATCTTTTTCCTTCGGATTCAATTTGTTCGATTCCAGGTGGTT
>JAUZOU010000446.1 GCA_030706285.1 Bacteroidota bacterium | reverse complement strand
TCCTCATATTTTGGATAGCCTGTCAAATATTGGACAACAGTCTGTTCAGTACAGGAAATGCGATTGACATAGCCCCTCGGAAGCGCAAACCGAAGATTCGGATCAGTTACTCCCTTGTCACGCATATTGTTGTTGGTCAATTCATCAAAAAAACTGGCCGAATCAAATCGAAGCCGTTTTGTCGACATCATGTTGTGGGTTGCCTGATCATATACCAGCATCTTGTCAACCTCATGGTAAACGCCATTAATCGCATCGTTGTCTGAATTCGATTTAACAATCCTGACCGCCGCACCGGTTTCCGGATCCCGGTTCAGCAAGTTTGTCTCGTTTAGGGAGCGAATCTTGGAAACCTCAATCAGGGTGTTTGGACACATGGTTTCGACATATTCGTACATATCCCTGGTTTTAACCATCTGTGCCACATCATACGCATCGATAAAGGTTGAATAACCCAGCTGTTTGGTGATGAGATGATAAGCGATAAAACGGTTGAGACTGTTACGTCTGTCTTTGGGGTTCGTAATATTGGCATCTTCAGGATAGACTTTATCATAAACCGATGCGGCATACACTTTCAGACTTTCCATATCTGTAATTCCCTGCGATGCATTCATGGTTGAATCACTTTCCATCAATACCGTATAGCCAAATTTACGTTTCTGTGGCACCACCTCATAGAACCAATTATTCTGGTCCAATGTGGTGGTAGCGAGATCCTTATAATTTTCAGCATTATACGAATCATCCTGCACCAGCATCAGTGAATCAGCTAGTCCTGTTGCTTCCAGCGCCTGATAAAACAAGTTAAAATGTGCATCTTTGGATATAGCCTCAACCACACCATCACGGACGGGATTAAGAGCCTCGTCAATCTGATGGATGATGCCATTATGGACAATTATATCCTTGACAATGATCTGAGAGGTCTTATTGATAAAAATCTCACCGGTATTTTTCATTGTAACGGTGATATACCGGTCACTCATACTCAGTTCCGGCAAACGGCCCTCAACAAAACTGGTAGAATTGACTGCCGTTCCCATAATGATATGATCATACGCAATCTGCTTCAAACTGTCTAATGAAAAATCAGACAGGTCAGACTTGCCCTTCAACTTGTAAAATGCACGCATGGCCTTGTTGTCAGGTGCAAAGCAAGTATAGGTACCATAGGTGTTCAGAAGGGACATAACATGGGTTGTATCAAGCAAGCGGGTAAATTCAGAATAGGAATCCGGATGCTTTCGCAGGTACTCCCCCATAGTTTCATCAGTAAACGTATACAGATTTCCTCCTATATCATCTGAATTACAGGCGGATAAGCCAACCAAACTCAAAAGCGCAAGCGAGATGATCAGCTTTAACGAGCTTATTTTAACTAAATTAATCCTGAAACAAGTGTTTTTCATCAGGTTAGTATAATGTGGGCATTGAAATGACTATATGACTTAACACAAAGGAATACAAAATAAATTCATGGCAGGGCTAAAAAAAATTCAAAGAAGGGGGGCATAACAGTCATTTTACTGAATACGGCCTATAAAATCAGCCACGTCAATCATACTGCGGGGCATTTTTTAGCGCCTCATCAATGCATTTACCCAATGATAGTCAATGCTGACAAAGCCCTCTTTTATAGTAAAGCGTCCGTCTGAATCAGCCATCTCAAGGAACTGATGATACAGCGATGGCGGTAACCGGAATGTACTGACATCCCGATGCTGCCCTACGACATAGAAGCCCAGCGATTCGTCTTTTCCCTGGTCAGAAAAATACAATTCACGTCCACTCGTATCAATACCTTCAATCTTTATATGCCCATTCAGAATATAATACTTCATCAATTCGATGGCGACGTCCGACAAGCCTGATTCAAACAGGTATATTTTTTCCTTCAACCTGTAAAAACCAGTTACCGATCGACAAGTAAAGCGACGCAACGACGGATCAGCCGGATTGAACGGTTCCCCTTTTTCCTCAAAAGGATGAAAAGACAACACAAATTTGTTGGTCTTATCCTGATAGATCGTTTCCCAGGGGGCAAAATACGTGCGTTTGCAGTTTGGACAAGTCCAATGAAACAAAAATTCATCCAGCAATTTTTTCTTAAGTACCGGATCTGCGTCAGCATTGATTGTGTCCCAGACTTCAAGCTGACCTTGATGTTGACAATTGGGACAAGTGACAGAACGATAACGACAGGAGGACATATGAATGGCTGTTTTATAAAAGAAGAAAATTCAAATATAATCAAACCTTAAGTAACTATATTGAAGTTTCGCAAGTAAAATTCAGGCTGTCATTTCTAGCACTAGTTTGCCTAAGTCTATCACCACTGTCCAAGTAACTATCAGGCAACATATTTTATCAATTATCTGATGCACATATTATCGGCAAACGACTTAGGAAAATTTACCAATTACTTTTACCAAAGGAGGAACTTCAAATGTTGCTCTTACAAGAGATAAAATCTATCGGAGATGAAATTGCTCGTGAAGGTGAATAAGGATATGAGATTGATCAGGATGTTGTAAAGCCAATCCTCAATTATTACAATCGATCAGAAAGATGCCCGTCCATCACCTGAGCCACAAAAGTGCTCATGCGGTCGTAATGGGAACCTTTCCAGAACAAACCGCCGCAATTGCTGCACAGGTAAAATTCATCGAAGTATTTTTTTGTCAGCGGTTCCAGCCGGTCCATGACAGAGGCTTTTTCAACTTCGACCAATTGACCGTT
>JAUZOU010000445.1 GCA_030706285.1 Bacteroidota bacterium | reverse complement strand
TCAACGGTGATCCTGGCCTTTTGGGTGTTGCCACCATAGGCTTGCTGTGTAGGCGACAAGGCAATCAGGAATAGGCCTAAACCAATTAACTGATGAGTTTTCATGTTCATAAGATCTGTGTTTATTTGGTTAATGAATAGTCGTTGAATGTTTTGCTATTTAAAAAGCAGTTGGGCGAATTGATAGAGGTTGTTTCGCCAGACAGGCCAGGTATGCCCTCCTGGATATTCGTGGTATGAATACTTAATGTGCAATTGATCGAATGAAGAAAGCATTGTCTGGCAATTTTTATAGGCAATGTCCTCTTTGCCTCCTGTACTGAGCCAAAATTGTTTTAAATGCTGGTTGATGAGGCTGGCATTTGTTTTTATATATTCATACTGAGTAACGGCCAAATCGCTCTGAACAGGCAATATCCAGCCTGAACTGAATACCCCCAGATACGAGAACAGATCTGTGTTGTTGATGCCGGAATGCAACGTTTGGATGCCACCCATCGACAATCCTGCCAGTGCACGGCAATCTGCCGCAGCTTTTACCCGGTACTGTTGTTCGATAAACGGTATGATGCATTGTTTCAGTTCCGATTCAAACAGGTTTAAGACATTCATTCCAAAGGCTGGTGACGGCATGTTTGCATCAACCATTACGACAAGCATTGGCACTGCTTTTTTTTCAGCGATGAGATTATCGAGTATCAAATCGGTTTTTCCTTGGGTGGCCCAACCGCGTTCGTCTTCACCACCTCCGTGAATCAGATATAATACCGGGTATTTTTCGCTGGTATTCACATCATATCCAGCCGGTGTGTAGAGGTAGCATTCCCGCCAGGAATTGGTCACGCTCGAATAATAGCGTTTAATTCTAATGTCACCGTGAGGCACATTTCTGACTTCATAATATCCGTCACCTTTGAAAGGCACTTCAATGCCACTGGCCATGCGCCCCATCCCGTAAAAAGATTCGCTGGCAGGATCGGCTACGGCAAGGCCATCGATGATCAGGGAATAATAATGAAAGCCTTCACTGAGTGAATCGGTCGTTGTTTCCCAAATGCCTTCGTTGTTTTTTACGAGATCGTATTTTTTTCCAAGATCCAGTTGCACTTTTTGAGCATCAGGCGCCTTGATCCGGAAGATGGCATGGCCGTCAGGCCGTATCTGCGGATACTGAGCCGACCTCACGTTGGTTTCAGGGCTTCTGCCCATAAGACTGTATAATTGAAAAGAAGACGGATCGACCGGTTTAAAAAGCCGTTGTGAAAACTGGTATAATGCCTCTTTCCAGACAGCAAAGTCGTGATAACCATGTTGAACATAATAGATGTGAGGCACTTCATTGGCTTTCAGGTAGTCATGGGTGCGCTGGCTGAACGGAATAAGACCATCTTTGTCTCCGCAGGAAATCCACAATAGTTTCAACTTTCTTGTCGCTTCAGCTGGATTGGGCACCAATTCCTTCGGCATTTTAGTGTTGGGCGCCGAGGAAAATCCGCCTATCCACGCGAACTTGTCCAGATTTCCCAGACCGAAATTGAGCGATTGTCCGCCTCCCATCGACAATCCGGCAATGGCACGGTGTTCACGGTCGTTGAAAACCGGATATTTTTTCTCTATGAATGGGATCAGGTCTTTTAGCAAATCCTGCTCGAACGTGGCAAAGGCTTGTACTTTCACAGGATCAAAGATATTGCCTTCAGCACGGTCCTCTTTTATGGCTCTGCCGTTTGGCATAATGACAATCATAGGCTCGATGTTGTTTTCGGCATACAGGTTATCGAGAATAACTTGAGGCTTGCCGTTGTCAAACCACTCTTTTTCATCTCCTCCAATGCCATGTAGCAGATACAGCACAGGATATCTTTTATTTTTTGAATACCCCGGCGGAGTATACACCAGGGCTCTTCGGCTGCATCCGACTGTTTTGGAAGGGTAAGCGATGGTATCGATTTGACCGCTCCGAATATTGGGCCGTACGACGTCAAAGCCATTTGGGGTCTGTTTGATAGGCTGTTGTGCATGACAGACAAGACCACACAAAAACAAGACAAAGGTTAAAAATGGTTGTTTCATTAGTTGAGTAATTTGGTTGAATTCTACCGGTTGAAAGAGGTTAAGTGAATCAGTATAGATCGTTGGCTAGTAAAACGTTACCCAATCGATTTCAATGGGATGACCTTTTTTAAGCACAACGACCAGATTATGTATGCCGTGGGGGCAATTCCGGACAGCGGCTGTAATTGTTTTCCATTCGTGTTCGCCCGGAAGTGTTATTTCTGAAAGAACAGGACCGTCCGGTTTATCCAGCCTTAGTTGTAAGATTCCACCCTTGGAAGACCTGACCTTAGCCTGAACTCTTTTAAGCATAGGTTTTTTGAAATCGACGGCGTTGTATTGCATCCAAGCATTCGGGCTATTGAGCAATGCTTTCCAGCCTTTAAATGCATCAGACGAATCAATGAAGGCTATGGATGAGCCAGTAGGGCTTTTGTTGCTATACCTGTCGATTTCGATTTTTTGTGAGGCTTTGGTCAGGCCGACTCCCCTTAACGTCGGCAGGACTTTTTGTATGGTCCCGTCTGCATTGAAAAACAGGCTGTCGATGCAGACAGACCGGTTCTTGTCAAATTTCGGGGACAAGGCATTCTGATGGTAAAACAGATACCATTGTCCGTTGAATTCGACAAACGATTGATGATTGGTCCAACAGTGCATAGGTGATTCGTCCATAATAACACCGGCATATTTGAAT
>JAUZOU010000444.1 GCA_030706285.1 Bacteroidota bacterium | reverse complement strand
TTTATATCCGTTCATAACGCCCAAGACACCCCCGACAGTCGAAGGATTGGAATCAGAATCCTGGCCGCAACGGGTGGTAATCTCAATGGATTTTGAGAAATCCCCATTTCCGTACAACAAACCAATTGCCACATAGGCTGCGTTCAATTTGGCATCAATATTAAAACTCGTAAAAACACCTTTTGGGCAGCCCACATCCTTATTCCATTTTTTATGCACCTCAAACCAGCACCGTTCCCAATCGTTTGGATAAAGCTGATGCCATTTCCTGACATCATCGATACACCGATAGAAAGAGCTTTGGGCAGGAATTGCTTTCAATGCATTGTCCAGTATGGTCCCGGGATCGTTACTCATAAAGGCGGAAGCGTACAGACCTGCCACAAAGACACCCCCATAAAAGCCATCACCGCTGTTCATAATGTGCCCCACTTTATTCGCAATGCCAATGGCTTCAGGAACCATGGCCGGCGCCATCATACCTATGAAATCGGCTTCAATCTGAAAATCCAGATCATCGGCATGCGGATTGTTCATCCAGTTGCCTGAAGCCGGAGGCATCAGGCCATGGCGAATATTATACCGGGCCGCCTGATTGGCATGAGCCAGATGATAATCCGCATAGGCAAACCGTTTAGCCAACGAGTCTGCCGGACAGTTCAGACCCAGTTGTTCAAAGGTTTCGACAAACGTCAGGTCATTGTAGATATCATCAAACAAACTGGGCTTCTTGTCCCACCAGTATTTGATGTAATCATCCGACCAGGCAATCGGTTGATACGCCTGAATCGTAGTTCCGGTATAGTTGAATTCCGTAGGAGCGCCATAGACGACACCGATTGTCTGGCCGGCCCATCCACCTCTTATTTTATCTTTCAAGGCCTCTTTTGTCAATGTCACCTGTGCTTGGACAGTTATGGTGCCCAATATGGCGATAATTACAATGCCAAGAATTTTACGAACAATCATCCTTCTATTATTTTTTTTCATAAACACTTACTTCCGTAACCGAGGTAAAGGCCGACACGTTTTTCGTGTATTTATGCCAATGATCCTGCACTTTTGTATCACCTATAAGCCGGATGCCATTGGTCGTAACGGCAGGGAATTCAAAGACAAATTCGACAAAATGAGGTTGGTAAAAAACCGTGTCCGATTCAGGAAAAGCCGGTGTGGAAGTAATATGTCCCACGTTGGCCCAATGACCTTTCTCATCAAGGTATTGAATATTAATCGACGAGAACCACCCTCCAAATTCTTCCATACAGCCATAATGGAAAGCCAGCATGTTAATGGTCTTTTTTTCTTTCCAACCGTACCCGAAATAATCTACTTTCGGCAAATTCGATTTAGACGCGATCGAATAAAAAACAGAGCCTTCCCCTTGAAGAATTCCGTCGTTAATGACATTGACATGTTTGGCGTACATTGGTTTCCCAAACGTAGTCCAGCAAGAATCCAGCACAGACTTGTTTACCTCCCGGACATTTGCATAGATGGTATCAGCCGTCATCGCAATATTATTGGTCCTGACCAGGAGTTCAAACGGTTTCTCCAATGTTTTCCTGCCATCGCTCAAGGTTAGGATAATGTTAAATTTTCCAGACTCAAGCGGCGTACCGGTTAACCGGCCATTCTTGAAGGTTACCCCCTTAGGCAACTGACCTTGTTTTAAGCTCCAGGTATATTGTTCATTAGCCGGACAGCTAAAGGAATAATCGACCGGTTTTCCGATTTCCATCCTTGGCATCGGTCCGATACAAAACTCCATCGGTGGCGTATAGATGGCGTCCGTATGAATGACCAGATACTTCTTCCCCTGTTCTTCGATGACCTTCCCTCCGTTTTCGCACACAATCTTAACGGCAACCGTCTCTATCCGGTTGATCATGTCATCAATCGAAGCATCAGGCATATCATAACGGGTTACATTAATATACCTATCGTTGAACGGTTTCGTCCATCCTTTAAACGGCATAGACAAGGAGGCGGGAATGGCTTTTGTCCCATGAATGATACCCAAGATGCCATTGACTGTAGCTGTTTGATTGTCGCAATCAAAACCGATGGCGCAACCGAGATTTAACGTCCGCTGGATATCTCCATGCCCATATAGCAAGGCTAAAATACCGCATGCACCATTCAGGTTGGCATTCCAGATCGTTTTGGTCATTTCCGGTTCCTGTACATAATATTTTTCGGCCATTGCCTTTCTGGCAGCGATCCAGTCATTCGGATATTTATCATAAAGTGCCAGCATATCCCTGACGGTATGGGCATACCTGTCATTCTTGGGAAGATAATTCAGTCCGTGCTCGATTAACTTTCTGATGTCACTTTCAAAAAACGCTTCTGAATACATGGCACCATACAAAATAGTCGGAGAGGTTGCCCAGGAATCACTGGTAATATGAGCCGCCCAATCGGATTTGGCGGTTGCATATTTCACCATTCCAGGAGCCGTATAGCCCCATATTTCATTAATCAGTTGAGGATCAATCTGAAACCAATGAGGATTGATGTCTTTTCTTCCTGTAAACGGAGGGGTAAATCCATGATGCATGAGCCCCAATGCAGCCCGGTTGGCCAACCAAACCCTGTCGCGAATATGATACATCCAGCCTTCCCGGATCTGTTCGTAGGTCAGATCGACGCCATACTTTTCCATCATCAGAAGATACAGATATTCCACATCGGTATCATCATCAGAAAATGCGCCGTTGACAGCCTTCATTTTATTAAGGCTTTTGGTAAAATCATAGGGCCAGTTT
>JAUZOU010000443.1 GCA_030706285.1 Bacteroidota bacterium | reverse complement strand
GTTTTGTAAGCCAATCTGTTTGTCTGCGTTGTAGGTGGAAAGAGTGTCCAATCTGAGCAGCTGTCCGTCAGCCAATTTCAAGGTAACATGAGTGCCTTCTTTTTCCAGTTTTGCCGAATAAAAAGGTTGCTTTTCTGGTTTTGGAACTAAAAAATAGACGGAAGAGACGATGCCCAGCAACAAGACGGCAGCAGCAATCCAGTAAGAAAGCGGGGAAACGGCTGTTCTGTTTTTACGCCGGACTTGCCGGATGGCTTTCTCTGTATCGAATGCCGACATAAAATCAAGTTTCAGCCTGATCGTCTCCTTGTCTTTCAACTCTTCGTTCAGCTTCTGTAAATCAGGATAGTCGTTCAATGTTTCCCTGACAACAGTTTCATCAGTTTCAGACAGTTCTTTCTTATGAAAAGATAGCAACAACTGGGCAAATCGAAATGGACTGATCGGTTTCATAGATAATTCATCTAAAACTATTACAATCGTTTCGCGAAAAAGGATTATCGTGAAGCGTCATTTTATTATGGAAAATGTGAAATTTCTATCAGAAAGATTGATTTTCTTGCTAAAATCTGCCATTAGCAATTTCCAAGAAACAGGAAAACCAATGGATACAAGTCTTTCAGCAGGAAGCGAAGCCGTTTTTTGGCATTGTTTTTCTGAACCTTTACGGTATTGATGCTGATCGAAAGCAGATCGGCTATTTCCTGATTATCATAATTTTGGATGTATGCCATTTTAAACACCTGACCACAGGCAACGGGCAAACTTTCGATTGCATCCATTATTTCACGATAGACTTCGGCACGGACGACAGCCTGAAAAAAATCAGCGTCTTCTTCCGGGTCAACGTCCTCTGTTTTAATCCTATCTACGACATCAGAGTGGATGGAAAGGCGTTTCAGCTCATTGAGACAGGCGTTTCGAACGGATTTATAAAGGTAGTGTTTGTGGAAAGAATCATCTTCGAACGATTTACGTTCTTTCAGGATATTAAAGAAAACAGTTTGTACGACATCTTCCGCTAAATCCTTATCATTTAAATAGGTATAGGCAAAATAAGACAACGGTTGATAGTACTGGCGAAAACAATCGTCGAATAGTCTATCGTAAAAATCTGTCTTTTCTTTATTGAAAATCATAGGAAAGAATCAAGAAATAGTCCAATCTGTCTGTAGTTGACAAATGTACATCTTTTTTTAATCGGGTATAATTAAGGTGCTTATTGACTAAATAATTTTTTATTCCTAATTCGTATTATCTGCAAAATTAACTTAGTTTTGTGAATTATAATAAATATAAACATTTATGTATAGGAAAACGCTTTGTTTATGCTTGTTTTGCTTAATGACGGCCGGTCTTTGTTTTTCTCAGAACGTGGTAAAAGGAGTCCTGCTTGACAGTGAAACGAATGAGCCCATTATCGGGGCAACTATTGTAAATGCGGCTACAAAAGTTGGTGACGTATCCAAGTTGGATGGTAGTTTCTTGCTAAAGGTGCCTCAAGGTAATGTGGTGCTCGACATTACGTATGTCGGGTATACTCAGGTTTCCCAAAAAGTAACGGTCTCCGGATCGACGACCGATTTGGGAACAATTTACCTGAAATCGGATGCCATCGGACTGGGTGATGTGACGGTTACCGCTTCCATGGCTGTTCGCCGAAAAACCCCTGTGGCATTATCCACTGTCGAACCGATTACACTGGAAGTCAAAATGGGAAACCAGGAATTTCCGGAAATCCTGAAAACGACGCCTGGCGTGTATGCCACCAAACAAGGCGGTGGTTATGGCGATTCCCGCATCAACCTTCGTGGGTTTGAATCGGCTAACATTGCTGTGATGGTCAATGGCGTTCCTGTTAATGATATGGAATGGGGCGGGGTCTATTGGTCGAACTGGGCCGGCTTATCGGATGTGACACGATCCATGCAGGTACAGAGAGGGCTGGGTGCTTCAAAAATTTCGACGCCTTCAGTCGGCGGTTCCATTAATATCGTGACCAAATCGACGGATGCCAAACGGGGCGGAACCGTCTTTTATACCATCGGGAATGATGGTTATCTGAAAGAAGGCTTTTCAGTTTCGACCGGTTTGGATAAAAATGGTTGGGCAATGACCATGCTTGGTTCAAAGACGTCAGGAAATGGCTACGTACAAGGCACGGAGTTTGAGTCTTACACGTATTTCGTCAATCTGTCGAAGGTGCTGAATAATCATACGATCTCATTTACCGGTTTTGGCTCACCTCAATGGCATAATCAACGGAACAACAGTGATTATCTGTTGATCTCTGAATGGCAGAAACAACCCTTGAAATACAGATACAATGCCTCATACGGTTTTGATATGAATGGTCAGCGGAAAGTGTCATCCAGAAATGAATACCATAAGCCGCAGTTTTCGCTCAACCACTACTGGACGATTGATGAAACATCGTCGTTATCAACGGCTTTGTATGCGTCTATTGGGAACGGGAACGGATATAGTGGACAGGGTTACTCCAGTGATGACCGGACGAACTGGTTTGGTGCTTCGGAAGGAGTCCCCAACACAAAATTCAGGTCTGAAGACGGCACCTTTGATTATGGTGCGATCTATACGCTTAACAAGGATAACATCAACGGATCGCAGATGGTTATGTCAAAGTCGGTGAACAAGCACCGCTGGTACGGATTGCTGTCGACAGATACCAAGCAGGTAGACAAGAACCTGGAAATTTCAGGTGGGGTGGACCTCCGTTATTATAAAGGTATACATACCAATGTCATTACCGATTTGTACGGGGGCAGTTTT
>JAUZOU010000442.1 GCA_030706285.1 Bacteroidota bacterium | reverse complement strand
AGCATGTTTTCAGGTTTACCTTCTTCACGAGCCTTGTCACGGCCAATCTCCAGTTCGGTTTCAATCACGTGAGCAGGTACTGAATCACGGTCAAGTGAAATAGGATTCATAGCCGCTGCCTGCATGGCAATTTCGCGGGCAACCTGATGATCAACGGCTTTGTTGAATGAAACGACAGTAGCCAGTTTGTTCCCCTGGTGAATGTAGAAAACGGTCGAAGGGCCGGTTACAAATTCGTAAAAATCCAGTTCCATCTTTTCACCGGTAATGCCACTGCGCTCGGTTACTTTTTCCTCAACCGTGCGATCGCCCAGTTTCAAACTTTTCAGTTCATCAAGACTGGCAGGTTTCATTGTCAAAGCCAAATCCAGAATAGACTGAGTCAGTTTAACAAAATCAGCGTTGGTAGCCACAAAGTCCGTCTCACACTTCAATGCCAGAGCTGCTGCAAATTCTCCGTTCTGACCAGCGAGAACGCATCCTTCGGAAGCTTCACGGTCACTGCGCTTGGCTGCGACGGCCTGGCCTTTTTTACGAATGATTTCGATGGCCATTTCCATATCGTTGTTGGCCTCAATCAATGCTTTTTTACAATCCATCATCCCGGCTCCGGTCATCGTACGGAGCTTCGAGATCTCTGCCATAGTTACTGCCATAGTAATCGAATATTTAATTTGTTAATTGATAGTTGAAATAAAAAAACAATGTGCCAATATGCCTTCGTTCATCATCAAGCACATCAGCACATTGAAATAAGATAAGATCAACGATTAGTCTTCGTCTTCTTTCTTGATGTATTTTGATGCAACTTTTGCCTTGATGGCTTCAACATCATCCTTGTGCATCAGTTCTTTTTTGGCTTTGCCGCGACGTTCGCGTTTTGCAGGAGCTGCGTCCTTATCATCACTGTCTGTAGCAGCAGCACTATCGGCCTTTTCAATCTTACGTTCTTCCAAACCTTCCTTGATCGCTGCACACAAAGATCCGACAATCACTTCGATTGACTTAGTGGCATCGTCATTGGCCGGAATAATGAAATCGGCCACATCAGGATTGGAATTGGTGTCAACCATGGCAAACACAGGAATACCAAGACGTTTGGCTTCCATCACGGCGATTTGTTCCTTCATGACGTCAACAATCAGCAAAGCAGAAGGCAGACGGTTCAAATCGGCGATAGAACCAAGGTTCTTTTCCAATTTGGCGCGTTGACGAGTAACCTGCAGCCGTTCACGTTTTGAAAGGTTTTCAAACGTTCCATCCGTTATCATCTTATCGATGGTTGTCATTTTTTTCACAGCCTTGCGGATGGTCGGGAAGTTGGTCAGCATACCACCTGGCCAGCGTTCGATCACGTATGGCATGTTTACCGACGTGGCATAATCAGCCACCACTTGTTTGGCCTGTTTCTTGGTAGCTACGAAAAGGATTTTTTTACCGGATTTGGCAATATTTTTCAATGCATCAGCGGCTTCATCAACCTTTACTACCGTCTTATTTAAATCTATGATATGGATGCCGTTGCGTTCCATGAAAATATACGGAGCCATAGCTGGGTTCCATTTTCTCTTGAGGTGTCCGAAATGCACACCGGCCTCCAACAGTTGATCAAAATTCGTTCTTGACATGTTTGTTTGTTTTTTCGTTTACTTTCTTTTGGGATTCATTCAATCGCCGGGTAGTCCCGATAGGCTCACGCCTTCTGAAGTCCCGGCCATTTAGATACTAAACGCTTTCTTAAAAAAAGCAGTGGTATCAAAACGATACGGTTAACGTTTGCTGAACTGGAATCTCTTCCTTGCTTTCGGACGTCCCGGTTTCTTACGTTCTACAACACGTGCATCACGAGTCATGAAACCTTCGGTGCGTAAGGCAGACTTATCATCAGGATTGATCTTGACCAGTGCGCGGGCGATTGCCAAACGCAAGGCTTCAGATTGTCCCTTGAAACCGCCACCGTTCAAATTGACACGAATGTCGTATTTTTCAGCTACGCCAAGCTTATTCAAAGGTTGTTTCACAACATATTGAAGAATGCTGGAGGGGAAATAATTTTCAACGTCACGCTTGTTGATCGTGATTTTTCCATTCCCTTCCGTTACGAATACGCGGGCAATTGCTGCTTTCCTTCTTCCTATTGCATTTACTGCTTCCATACTGCTTATTTAAGAGAATTTAAATCAATACTTTTCGGAGTCTGTGCTGCATGGGGATGTTCAGTGCCAGCATATACATACAGGTTCCCAATAATGGCATCACTCAACTTGTTTTTGGGAAGCATTCCCAAAATCACTTTTCTGTACAGTTTGAGAGGGTCCTTAGCCAGCATTCTGGCAGGAGTCGACTCACGTTGTCCACCGGGGTAACCAGTGTGACGTAAATAAATACGGTCATTCCATTTGTTGCCCGTCATTTTCACTTTCTCTGCATTAATGATGATCACATTGTCACCACAATCGACATTCGGAGTAAAGTTGGGTTTGTATTTGCCTCTCAGCAATTTGGCAACTTTTGCTCCCAAACGTCCCAGTATCTGGTCGGTTGCATCGATAACAACCCACTCTTTCTGTACTGTTGCCTTGTTTGCAGAAATGGTCTTGTAACTCAAAGTATCCACTGCTTTATTTTTAAATTGATTAAACTGACTACTAACCTTTCACAGAGATCATTCAGGACACAATGAATGGTAATCTGCTAATAGTTAAATTCTTACACATATCTTGATAATAATCGGCCTGCAAAAGTACGGCGATTTTTTCAAATAGCCAAAAAAACAGGCACAAATATCCAGAGGTTT
>JAUZOU010000441.1 GCA_030706285.1 Bacteroidota bacterium | reverse complement strand
CCGTATCAGGAAAACGCGGAGGCTATGTTCAATTCGGCTTTAATTTTTGAGTTCTCCGTTCTCCGAAGTTATGCAGAACCCATTTTACGGATGGTACCGGAAAAATGTACGGAGTATGCTGAGGCACACCGGTTATTGCGCTTTTTGGAATTCTTTGTTCCGATATCAGATCCGGAAATTCCGAGGACTTCCTTGTTGCGAGAATTTCTCGGAGGAAGCAGTTTCAGATATTAACAGGCTCATTTGCTTGTTTTTTGTATTTTTGCTTGAAATTGTTTGATTCATGGCCGCATTAAGACAAGTCCAACAGCAGAGGATGTTGCAGAAACTTTCTCCTCAGCAGATTCAGCTCGTGAAGCTGCTGGAGGTGCCATCCATTGAAATGACGGAACGCATCCTGAAGGAAGTGGATCAGAATCCGGCACTTGAACTGGGTGATCCATTCGAATCGGAGCAGGATGAAAATTTCGGATACGACAACAGTGACGGTGGAACTAATGAGGATTTCTCATTGGGAGATTATGCCTCTGAAGATGATATGCCGGATTACCGGTCTCAGCTACCGCAGGGGAAATCAACTGAAGATTGGAAGGAATGGATTCCTGTCAGTTCCAATATGACGCTGAATGATTTTCTGCTTGATCAGTTGAGTGTTCAGGAATTGGACGAAGACCGGCGTAAAGTGGCAGAATTTATTGTCGGAAATGTGGATGATGATGGTTACCTAAGAAGAAATGCGGCCTCCATCTCGGATGACTTGTCGACGATTCTTTGTATCGATGTGCCAGAAAAAGACATCGCTGAATTGATTGAATTGATTCAGCAGTTTGAACCGGCTGGCGTCGGAGCGGCCGATCTTAAGGAGTGCTTGCTGCTTCAGCTGCGCCGGAAGCCACAGACGAAGGCTATCGGACAGACCATTACTTTATTGGAAAATTACTTTGAAGAGTTTTCCAGGAAACATTATGAGTCCATCTTAAAGAAGATGGATTGTTCCATGGAGGACCTCAAGCTGATGACCAAAGAAGTTGTCAAATTGAATCCAAAACCTGGCAATCTGTTCGGATCCGTTATGGAGGAGAGCAAGGAGCAAGTGGTGCCTGATTTTTTGCTGGATAACAACGACGGGATCTTGCAATTGTCTCTGGTTAACGGAACAGTCCCTGAACTTCATATTAGCCGTGGCTATGTGGAAATGGTCAATGACTACAAATCTTCTGCGAAAAATCAGACCAAGGAGACCAAAGAGGCGCTTCAGTTTGCTCGCGAAAAAGTGGATGCGGCCCGTTGGTTTATAGATGCTGTCAAACAGCGTCAGGAAACCATGATCCGGACCATGCAGGCCATCGTGGATTATCAGTATGAGTATTTTCTGGATGGCGATGAGAAGCATCTAAAACCGATGATTCTGAAAGATGTTGCTGAAAGGACCGGTTATGACATATCGACCATATCAAGAGTAAGTAACAGCAAGTACATTCAAACTGAATTTGGCGTCTTCCCGTTGAAATATTTTTTTACCGAAGGCATGCAGACAGAAAGTGGAGAAGAAGTATCTTCGCTGGAAATAAAGACCATTTTGCAGCAGAGTGTGGATGGGGAAGATAAGAAGAATCCCCTGACAGATGATCAGCTTTCAACAATATTGACAGGAAAAGGATATGTCATTGCCCGGCGGACGATCGCCAAATACCGGGAACAACTGGGTATTCCTGTTGCAAGACTAAGAAGAGAAATTTAATCTGAACAGTATGACACATTTTTTCCGAGTGGTATCTGGCATCTTGCATCCGATGTTATTGCCGTTTATTGGAACCATCCTTTTTTTTCAGACTGGTTCTTTCAGTATGTACACGTTGGAGTATAAACTGTACATTGAAGGCATTGTGCTGTTAACCACAGGCATATTACCCGGATTTGCCATCTGGCTGCTTAAGAAGAATGGCGTCGTTTCAGATCTGGATGTCTCTGTCAGATCAGAACGGACAATTCCATACATCATCGTCCTGATCTCTTATGGAATGGCTATCGTTATGTTGATAAAGGCACAGTTCCCATGGCTAGCCGTCAAATTGTTTCTCGGAGCGATGCTGGCCGTTGCCATTGCTTTCTTTATCACATTGAAATGGAAAATCAGTGCTCATGCCATGTCCTTTGGCTGCATCATTGCTGCTGCAATCATTATCTGCCTTTATCAGGGCCTTTTCCCGTTGCTGGCTTTGTCCGGACTATTTTTGATGGCAGGATTGCAATCTTCAAGCCGTGTGTATCTGAAGGCACATACCCTGGCTCAGGTCATTTTAGGCTTTGGACTGGGTGCATTGACTGTATGTTGTACGTTTTTTTTAATCCCATAATATTGTAACTATGAATATTCCTGAAAATTTGCATTTCACAAAAGATCACGAGTGGTTGAAAATAGAAGGCGGAGAAGCCTTGATTGGCATTACCGATTATGCTCAGTCAGAATTGGGCGATATTATTTATGCTGAGTTTGCCGAAGTGGGCGAACAGCGCGAAAAAGGGCAGGCTTTTGGAACAGTTGAGGCGGTGAAGGCTGTTTCTGAAGTCTTCATGCCTGTTTCCGGTGAAATTACAGCCGTCAACACGGAGCTGACTGACAAGCCTGAATTGATCAATCAGGAGCCTTATGGTGCTGGTTGGATGGTCCGTATTCACTTGTCAGATCCTTCAGATTTGGAGCAACTAATGGATGCTGCTGCGTACTCTGCCTTTATCCAATAAATTCAATCAGCTGAACTATGACTCCAATTGTCAGTATCATCATGGGCAGTACTTCCGAT
>JAUZOU010000440.1 GCA_030706285.1 Bacteroidota bacterium | reverse complement strand
CATCGTTGATATTCTCAGCATTGCACTGACAAAAAAATCAAATGGCGCTGCCGGTCCCATAGAAATGGCCGGTTTTCCTCACCATGCACTTGATAATTTCTTACCAAAATTAGTAAGAGCCGGTAAAAGAGTCGCTATCTGTGATCAACTGGAAGATCCTAAATTGGCTAAAAAGCTTGTAAAAAGGGGTATTACAGAATTGGTGACACCAGGCGTATCGACCAATGAAAACGTACTCTCTCAAAAGGAAAACAATTTTCTGGCCGGATTGCATATTGATAAAAACAAAGCCGGCGTAGCTTTTCTGGACATATCAACCGGCGAATTTTATACAGCCGAGGGTTCCTTCGAATACGTAGACAAGCTGATGAGTTCCTTTTCACCTAAGGAATTGTTGTATGAACGGGCAAAACGATCCATCGTTCAGGAACAATTTCATTTTACCGGTTCTAGGTTTGAAATGGAAGATTGGGTTTATACGGATGATGCTGCCATGAGCCGGTTGCTGAAGCATTTTCAGACTAAAAATCTAAAAGGATTTGGTGTTCAAAACATGCCCCTGGCTATTATCGCTTCAGGAAGTGTGCTCTATTATATGGATATGACCGAACATACCCAAATCAGTCATATTCGTTCCTTATCCAGAGTAGAAGAAGATCAATATGTCCGTTTGGATAGATATACGATCCGAAGTCTGGAATTGTGCGATACCATGAATGAAGGCGGAAAAAGTCTTCTGACAATTCTTGATAAAACACAAAGTGCGATGGGAGGGAGGCTGTTGCGTCGTTGGATCCTTTTTCCCATTAAACAGATAGATAAGATTCGTGAACGTCAGGATATAACTGATTATTTTTTCAAGAATCCGGCATTACGCGAGTATATCCAACAAAAACTGGCACACATAGGAGACCTGGAACGAATAGCGTCCAAGATAGCTGTAGGCCGGATTGCTCCAAGAGAAATGGTTTATCTGAAAACGTCTCTTCAGGCTGTCAATGATATCAGGAACGCTTGTCTTTCAGGCAATAATCCAGATGATGATCAATCTGATTCGTTATTGGTGCCTGATTCGGATGATCAAGGTTATCAAGCTTTGTTAAAATTGATCGAACGAATGCATCTTTGTCCTGAAATCCGTGATAAAATAGATCGGGAAATTGTTGAATCACCGCCGATCGCACTTAACCGGGGCGAAGTCATTAAATGTGGCATTTCTGCTGAACTCGATGATCTCAGAAATCTTTCAACTTCCGGAAAAGATTATCTGAAAGCCATTCAGGAACGGGAAATCGAACGAACCGGGATTGCAGGATTACGTATCAATTTCAATACCGTATTTGGTTATTACATCGAAGTACGTAATTCACAAAAAGACAAAGTACCGCAAGAATGGATTCGTAAACAAACGTTGGTCAATGCGGAACGATTCATTACCGAGGAATTGAAAGTCTATGAAGAAAAAATACTTGGGGCGGAAGAAAAAATAGCTTCGATCGAAGCTGGCATTTATCAGGAGTTGGTCATTGAACTTTTGCAATATATATCAGATATTCAGGAGAATGCAGTACAAGTTGCCAAATTGGACTGCTTGCTTTCTTTTGCTAAGGTAGCAGCGGAAAATCATTATTTAAGACCTGTCGTCCAAGATGATGATATCATCGACATTCATCAGGGAAGGCATCCGGTCATCGAAAAGCAATTGCCTGATGGTGAACCATATATAGCCAATGATGTCCATTTGGACAGTCAAGCTGATCAAATTATGATCATTACCGGGCCAAACATGGCCGGTAAGTCGGCTTATATCCGTCAAACAGCTCTGATTGTACTGATGGCGCAGATAGGATCGTTTGTACCGGCTGAATCGGCCCGCATTGGCGTCGTGGATAAAATTTTCACACGGGTAGGGGCTTCCGACAATATTTCTGCAGGTGAATCGACGTTTATGGTAGAAATGACGGAAGCCGCTGATATTCTGAACAATCTTTCCCAACGCAGCTTGATCTTGTTTGATGAATTAGGGCGTGGTACCAGTACGTATGATGGTATTTCAATTGCCTGGGCTATCGTCGAATACATTCATGAACACCCAAAGTTTAAAGCAAAAACGTTATTTGCCACTCATTATCATGAACTCAATGAGATGGAAAAGACGTTCAGCCGTATCAGGAATTACCATATTTCGGTTCGTGAGTCAGAAGGAAAAGTTATTTTCCTTAGAAAACTGGAAGAAGGCGGTACTGAACATAGTTTTGGTATACACGTTGCCAAAATGGCCGGTATGCCGAACAGCATCATCAAACGTGCCAATCAGATTCTTGAAAAAATGGAGGATGAAAACCGTAAAGGGAACATTGCCAAACCTACCAAAGAAATAGCTTCTGACCGGAGTGGCGTTCAATTGAGCTTCTTCCAGTTGGATGATCCGATCCTTTCTCAGATCAGAGATGAACTGCTCAAAGTGAATATAAACAATCTGACACCACTTGAAGCACTGAACAAGTTAAGTGACATCAAGCGGATTCTGAAAGGAAAATAATCGTTTCAACAGACTAAGAATCAGACATTGAACCGGAAGTGCATGATGTCTCCGTCCTGTACCAGGTATTCTTTGCCTTCAATGGACATTTTTCCTGCTTCTTTGACGGCTGCTTCAGAACCATATTTGATGTAGTCTTCGTATTTGATGACTTCAGCACGGATAAATCCTTTTTCGAAATCGGTATGAATAATACCGGCACAAACCGGCGCTTTACTACCGGAAATAAATGTCCAGGCTCGTACTTCCATTGGACCGGCAGTGATAAAT
>JAUZOU010000044.1 GCA_030706285.1 Bacteroidota bacterium | reverse complement strand
TAATGCCCATAGAGGTGCCCGATAGTTCCGGATAGGCAGCGAGTATCTCATCAAACGTATAAAAGTTGATATCGTCTATTACAGTGTTCTTGTGCTGACTGACACCATAAGCCAAAAAAGAAAGGCCTTTCAGCGTGTAGTTATCGTATCCGCCTGTGTAACAAGCCTTCAGCAACGGTATAATGCGGCTACTGGAGGAACTGTCGGCTTTCCAGACCAGGATAGTCTCATCCTTGTCTTTGCCCAAACCAGTGTACGTCCAGGTGGATGCCTGTCCGCCTGTGCTGTTACCGGTGATATCGGCAATGCCGCCGGTCAAACGGTAGGTTGCCTTTCGTAGCAGGGCATGATCAAGTTTTTTTCCATGCATCAGCAAGTAAACCTGGCCGGATTTCACCTTGTACGCGACTGAAGACATCGACAGGGCAAAGGTGGCGGACGTGGTGCCCGAATATGTGAGTGAAGTCAGCTGTTTATCACTCTGATCGGTCAAAAAACTACCGGAACCGCTAACCGTTGAATAATCGCGTGAATTCCAAACATAACCGGATTGAATGGTATCAGCGATCGCCGCTGTCAGTTTGATGTCACTTAGTTGAATCTGATTGTTCTTCCCATAAACGAAGAGCCGAAGGACACAGGCTCCGGCAGGGATACGCAGTTTGCCTAGATCGATCATTTTGTAATCACCGGTTATCGCGAGCTGCTGGGAAACGGCTGTTCCGTTGTCAACAGCAGCCCCGAGAATAGTCCCTTCGCCACTGACTTTGGCAGTGACAGAAACTTGGTAGATACCACTAACGGCATTGGTGAAGGTATAATTCATCCATTCACCGTCACGCAGGTCGCTTAAGACAAACCCACCGTTATCTTCGGTTATTTCAAGTCCCCCTTCTTTCCGGTAGTTGGTATCCGTACGAGTCCCCGAATTGTGATAGGTATGGCCGTCGCCGCTGGCTGTCTGACTGTAGAAGTCGTAGTCAACCGCCTTAATCGTGCAGGGAATGGCTGGCAGACCGGGCACAAAACGGCTGTTTTCAAAATGCCCACCGTCTCCTGCCATCCACACGGTACGGTAATTGGTCAGAACAGCTTCTGTAATCCCATCCACATCCATTTTAATATCATAGGCTCGTTTCAGCCAGAAAAGGCTGTCATCAGAGAGGCCTTGACGCACTTTATATTGCATGAACATCATATCGATATTGCTGAACCGTTTTCCGCGAGTCCAAACCGTATCGTTGTTTTCTGACCAGGGATTGATCTTCAGACTGTACCAACGGGCATTCCGGGTCATACGTTGGATATACTGGCCATTCTCAACGGTCGGTTCAAAAAGCGCTTCTTCCGGCCAGTAAAGATTTCCGGCCGTATATTTGTTGTACCAGCCGTAGTTGTATTTCGCTGCATAGTCGATGCCCTTTAGCATTCTGCAGTCATAGGCATGATACACATCATCGCCCTGGTTCCAGAACAGACGGGCAATATCGACAACATTACCAAGCCCATCCATAATATGCCCCTGATCTCTGGAGGCCTCCTGAGTCTGGCCATTTTCCCAGATCCAGTATTTCAGTTCGTCGTCATAGCCGAAATCATCCACACTGCCCTGAGTAATTTCGCCGGTATTGTATTTGAGGTAATAATTGCTCATAAGGTGATCAATCTTGCTGCCAGGCGTTTTCGGACCTTTTGGGTATGGCAGATCCCCTTTGCGGTGGGGCAGGCTAAGGAAGCGGTTATAAGCACGATCGTAAATGGTATCATTATCACAAAACACGCCTAAAGAAATCATGGTTCGCAGTCCCCAAAGGCCCTGGTTGCCATGACGGTTTTCATCCCCCTGATAAATGTTCCAGTATATAGTAACAGAGTCACGGGTTTCGTTCATCCGTTCCCTAGTGCTATACCCAGGATAGACCAACATCGCCTTAAACTGCTGCTGATCTGCGGCGCGCCAACCGGTATAATTACGTATCAGTTCAGCCGCATCAATCAGACTAGTGAAGCCACTGTTACTCAGACAATTTGTTCCATAATTGACAGTTCCATGAAGGTTCAGGTAACAGTTTAAAATGGCAACGGCCTTTTGAGCGTAGGACTCGGTACCGGTAATCTTCCAGCAAAGCGCATTATGAAGGGCAATATCGCCGAATGTGCCCATCCAGTAGTTCGTATTATCAAAAATGTAGGTCGGATGCCAGGAAGTGCCTCTCATTGTAGGCAGATAATCCCGATAGGTAGTCAGGGAACTGTTGGAATAGAGCTTCCAGGCAGAATAATACGGTTCCCGCTGGGCTGCCACCATGGCTTTCATCCTGTCCAAATCGGCCTGATTATAAACCGTTCCAGGGTGAATGAATGTACGTTGAGCAGATACAACCACGCTGGTCAAACAAAGAAAAGAAAAAAGGATTTTTTTCATACGATCCAATCCATTAGAAGGGCTATCGCCTGACGTTTTTATAGGCCGGCTTGTCTCATACCGGCCGTAAGAGATTCATTTGTTTGTAATTGTCCGTCCGTTTAGAACAAAACCTTCTTTTTAGTCATAACCTTGTACGCTGCAGCATCTGATTTGGTGGCTGGTGTCAAATAAACGGCACAGCCACCGCTGTTTTGAAGGTTGAACCGGAGCACCGATTTACTGGATACGAGCATTCTGGTAATTTTCACCTTGGTGCCGGTGGTTAGCGTACTATCGTCCGTATAGAGACTGGCCACGTACGATTGTCCTGGTTTCAGGAAGGAAAGGGGCACTGGCAATGTCCTGGTAGTCTTACCGGTAATGGCACCGACAAACCAGTCGTTTCCGCTGCGACGGGCCACCGAAATATATTGCCCGATTTCACCGTTCAGTACTTTTGAATCATCCCAGACCGTCTTCACTTTGTCAAAGAATTCAACTTCCGGTTCACCTTTATACTGGGAAGGATGATCATACCAGTACAGAAATTGTACCGGACTGTAGTAAACTACGGACAAGGCCAATTGATGGGCATGTGTTGTCTTGATTCTGTTGCTGTAATAACAAATGGTGTAATCGGCCGGTCCTGCCAGAAAACGGGTAAAAGGCAACGTCGCATTGTGATCTGCATCAGGCATTTCTTCATTACCGCGAATGCCTTCCTGCGTCATCAAATTGGGATAGGTCCGGCTAAAACCTGTCGGACGGTATTCATCATGAATATCAACCATCAGGCCATAATCCGCACATTTCCGGACAGCGTTGTGCAACCAGCTGGTCCAGTATTGATTTCCAACCTGGACAAAACCGAATTTGATGCCTTTGATGCCCCATTCCCGGTACAAAGGAAGGATGGAATCCAACTGAGTGGATAATGCCCGCTGGTTGACGTACAGCCAGACACCGATGCCTTTTGCGGAAGCATACTTCACCAGGGCGGGGATATCCAGGTCACGGGTTTCACCGACTTTCAGGGCGGAAGAAGACATTTTCATTTCAGGGCCATACCAGCCAGCATCCAGATGAATATACTGCAATCCTCGCGCTGCAGCAAAGTCGACGTACTTAAGCGCATCGGCCTGTGTCAGTTTGGTTACCCGGATCACTTTACCCGGTTTGATCCAAGAGACATCAGCCAATTGATTATCCGGATTCAGATTGAGAATGAGGTCTTTGTTGGCAATCAAATCGGTTGCTTTTTCCCCTGCCATAATAACGCGCCATGGCGTCGAATAAGGAGGAATCACATCCACGCTACCATAAATCATCGCCTGAAGTGTGTTCGGTTTGTTTCCGTCCAATCCGAATTTCATCCGCGCATAATCCGTCATTCGTGCTTCAGCCAACGCTACGGTCAGCCCGTTTGTCAACTTCATCGTCAGCGGCCGTTCGCATTGGTTTTTCCAATCTTTCAGCGGGACAAGCGAATAGGGACCCTGGGCCCAGCCTTCAAAATAAGCCTGCGTCCCTTCGGGCATCGTAAATTGTGTCTGTTCTCCGGTGATATGAAGGAACAAACCATTGGTCGGTTCAGGGAATCGATAGCAAATGGCGATGCCTTCGTTGTAAGCCCGGATGATGACATCCATAAAATAACTTTTCGTTTTTTCATATCCGTCACGGATAACTGGAACAAGAGATTCACCCTTCCGGTATTGCAATGTCAGTTCGTTGTAATGAGCCCTGATTGAAGTATGTTCACCGTAAACGGGTGTCCAGACCGTATCGTGTTGGTCTCGCTGAGAGCCTGTAAAGAGGAGGTTTTCGCTCCACAACGTACAGGTATCGTTCGGAATACCCAGTGCCGATTCAACCGTTTTATTTTCAATCTGTACACCTAATGCAGACTCCAAAACAACCGGACGGCCCTTGTAATTGACTGTATAAAAAAGTTGCTTCAGTCCTTGATGTGTTTCTTTCTGATAGCAGGTACACACATAAGCACCATCAGGTGATGATAGCGTTTGAAGTGTACCGGAGACCAGGGTCTGTGCCTGTATGCCTGCTGCAGCTATGAGCAGCAAGACGGTTGTCAAATAGTTTCTCATTAATTTTTTACTGGTTTATTCAACAGTTACTGGGCGTTCCCTTTTTATGCCAGGCAGAAAAAGGAAACATCTATTATAATACGAACCGGAAACGTGAACCCCCAACAGGAAAAGGGAAAAACGTGCTTAAGACGGTTATCCGGCAGTGAGATCCTCTTCTTTTCCACCGGCATAATGTGAGGGAGAAACGCCGAATTCATCCTTGAAGTATTTTCTAAAATATTTGGGGCTGCTGAACCCAACCATATACGATATTTCATTGACATTCAGCTGACTATTCTTCAACAGCATCGCAGCCCGCTTGAGTCTGATGGTACGGATAAATTCGATCGGCGGAGTGCCGGTAATCGCCATGAGTTTCCGGTACAAATGGCCTCTTGACATGCCAATGTCGGCGGCCAGGTCATCAACGGAATAGTCGGCATTCGCCAGGTTCTTTTCAACCAGATCCAGGGCCTTTTGAATGAGCTTTTCATCCAGAGAGGTCACGGTGATTTCACGGGGTACAACCTCAACCCGTTTTCTGAATAATGCCTGCCGCTGGTTCTGGTTTTCGATCAATGCAGCGATACGAACCAGCAGAATGTCCAGGTTAAACGGTTTGGTAATGTAATAATCGGCTCCGACTTCATAACCTGTCAGTTTCATATCGTCGGTCGAACGCGCTGTAAGCAAAATAAAGGGGATGTGCGATGTCTTCAGGTCTGATTTCAGCAGTTTACACAATTCCAATCCGTTCCGTTTGGGCATCATCAGATCGCTGACAATCAGGTCAGGTTGGTTTTCCACGGCAAAGTCATACCCATCCACGCCGTCTTTCGCTTCATAAATGATATACAATTTGGCCAGTTGTTCTTTCAGAAATTCGCGAAACTCCTGATTATCCTCAACAATGAGAATACGCCTACGTTCCTCTGCTTTTTGCGATCCGTTCACGGATTCAGCTTTTGTTTCTGTTTCAGCCGTGACGACCTGCTCTGTCTGCTCTTCCCTGACAGGAACCTGTTCTGACGAGTCAATCCTATCCTTTCCCAAATCGAGCGGGAAAAACAGCGTGAAGGTGGACCCTTTACCAAGGCTACTCGTCACATCGATGGTCGCTTTATGCATATTGAGGTATTCCTTTACCAGATGAAGACCTATACCACTGCCCAATTGATCACTTTTTTCCGGACCGGATTGATAAAACCGTTCAAAAATATGTGGAAGGTCTTCTGTCGGTATGCCTTCACCGTTGTCAGCGACTGAAATTTTCAGCATTTCCCGGTTTTCGACTTCCCTCCATTCTTTTTTCAGCTCAATTTTAATGGTTCCTGTTTGAGGCGTAAATTTGATGGCATTCGACAACAAGTTGTTGAGTATCTTTCTCATTTTATCCTTATCAAAACCCATATAAACAGACTTTTCAGGCGTTTCAAAAAACAGGTAAATATCTTTCAGTTTGGCAAGTCCGGCAAATTCCAAACAGATCGACTCAGCAAATTCGACGATGTCTCCATTGGTCAATTTGAGCTTTTCTCCCTTCATTTCCAACCGTCTGAAGTCGAGCAGCTGATTGACCAGCACGAGCAGATTCTGAGCATTCCGATAGATCGATGATAGTTGGTGCTTCATTGACTCGGCATCAACTGATCCTGATTCACCCAGATGATTCACCAGGTTTTCGAGAGGGGTCAGAATTAACGTCAACGGTGTCCGGAACTCATGGCTGATGTTGGTAAAGAACCTGAATTTCATCTGATCAAGTTCTTCCCGCTGACGTTGTTTTTCCTTCAGTTTCTCTTGTTCCCGTAAACGCTCACCTTTTCGTTTCAGCCACTGCCATAGCTGAAAAGCCAGCCAGGCCATCAGCAAACAATATAGGACATAGGCAATAGTGGACGCCCAGAAAGGAGGCTTGATCACAATCTCCAATCTGGCTTCTTTGCCAGTCCAGTCGTTGCCGTTGATGCTGGATTGTAGCAAAAACGTGTACGTACCTGGTTTTAAATCCGTGTAAACAGCTCTTCCCTGCCTGGCTTTCAGTTCAACCCAATTGGCATCCACCCCTTCCAGTTTATACCGATAGACCGTCTGTTCGGGATCCAGAAAATTCAGGGCTGAGAAATCGAGTGAAATGAAGTTTTCATTGTGATGCAATTTGATGCGCGGAATCGTATAAATGGCGTTGGTCAAAATCACCCGGCCGTGATAGGCCTGGTTCAAAAGCACCGGTTTGTTGAACAAGTTGATGCCGGTAATGATCGGCCGTCCTGCCGACGCGTTGAACGAAATGTGTGCCGGCTTGAAATAACTGAAGCCGTTCGTTCCACCAAAATACAAGGTCCCGTCATGTGCTTTCAGATAAGCATGAAAATTGAACGACAACCCTTGCAGTCCGTCATATTCCGAAAAATTGGTAAACGAGCACTTGACCGTTCCGTCCTGTGTCCTGACGGTAAGACGGCTGATGCCCTTAGAAGTACTTAACCACAATTTTCCGTAGTTGTCTTCTTCAATACTTTGCACACAGTTGTTCGGTAAACCGTCCTCAATGTGGTAGATGGCTACGTTGTGGTTCCTGCCGTTGTAACAGCACAACCCGTCCTGGGTACACAACCAGAGCAATCCTCTGGAATCCTGATAGACGTTGTTAATCTGAGCCAGCGACCTGGACAGTTTCAGCAAGTCCGTACCGGTAAAGACAAACCGGTTTGTTTTTCCATCCAGCTTGAACAAGCCTTTGGTTGAGGCAAACAATATGTCCCCATTACGTAATTCCGTCATACTGGCAACATGCTTATAACGGCGCATGTTGGGATACCGGTCAATCAAGCGTTCGAAATGGCCGGTTTCAGAATCGAACAAACCGACGCCATAGTTTAACGGAGCCACCCAGAAACGGTTCTTTGAATCAATAAAAATGGATCGGATGTTGCATTCCGGAATGGCATCCGGTTTTCGTGAGTCCGGTCTGAATACGGAAACCTTACCGTGGTCGTAGCAAACTAGTCCGAAATAGAACGAAGCCAGCCAGACACGGTCTTTCCGGTCGGTCAATGCCTGGATCCAGACATTGTTCTGTTCCTTTTTGCCGAAGTTCAGGGCCTCTACCGGCTGACTGATCTTTTTGACCGGATCGAACAGGCAAACACCGTTGGTCGTGCCAACGAACACTCGTCCAGACCTGTCCTCGGCAAGGCATTTAATACTGATATAGGGGCCATTCGAACCTGCTGCCGGCATCGGATACCTCACCTGATTGAACTTGTTCAGGCTCGGATGATAATAGCAGATACCGGCACTGAGCGTTCCTATCCAAACCCCGTCGTTCTTATCGATGAAAATGCAGGAGATGTCGCTTTTGATGTAATTATTGTAGCCAACCTGGATCGCCGGATAATGGGCTATCGACGTATTTCCTTTGGATATCACAAAATAGCCTTCCTGACCGGTTCCGACCCAAAGGTTTCCCTTACTGTCCATATCCATGGATGTGAACACGTTAATCCGATTGGCATAGGTGGGAAACAAGTCGGTCCATTTCTGTTTGTCTGTTTCAAAATACAGCACTCCTTTGTCGTGCAGTACGTAGAAATTTCCTTTTGAATCGGGGCAGAGCAGTAAACGGATGGAATTGAGCTTTTTGCTGAACGAATTCAGTTTCCGGCCCAGCAGGTAATCGTTCTCATACAGGATGCTGAAGCTTTTTAAATCAAGGCATTTGAGCATGCCGGCATCAGTCATGATCCATACTTGGTTCCTGATTTTAAGGATGTTCTGGACGTATCCTTCCTTAATCCAGTACCGGCTGGCCCCATCAAGTATTTTGACCAATCTCTGGTGACGGGCATCGTAATAGAACAAACTTTCAGATTCAGTCCGGAGCCAATAATTTTTGTCTTTATCCAGAAAAACCATCCTGACTTTCTCCGTCATGCCCAACTTCCGGAAAAACGACTGAACGTCCGGTAAAAAGGCTTCTTTGTTCGGATCAAAAATGGATAAGTTTTCGTTGTTGGTCGAAAAGATGAGCCCTTCACGGTTCGTCTCATAATTGATGCTGGCACTGGAAACCAGATCGGATTGCAGACTGCGCGGCTGATGAAACAATCTGAAGGTGACGCCATCGTAGCGGTTCATGAAGGCTTCCGTACGGAACCACAAGAAACCGTCCGCATCCTTATAAATGGCATAAACTTTATTGTCAGACAAGCCGTTGGCTACATCAAGCCGCCTGAATGAGAATTCTTTTTCAGCACGAATGGGAAAACTGGACAGACAAAGAAGTACGATTGATAAAAGCAGCTGCTTGTTCATACACGATCAGACCTTACAAAGCAAAAGTAATTAAACCGGTTTACAATTCAAATACGGAATGTTGTCCCGTAAAGTTATTTCCAATCAGGTTCAATGTTCCAGCATCCGTTTGTATCTCAGCAACGCTTCCATATAATAATAATCGGCATAGATCAGGGAAACATCCACCTCTGCATGTTTAGGCATATTTCCTGTCGAATGCATCAGAAAAGAAGGTTTTGACGATCCGCTTCGATACGTCGGTGAACTCAGGCTTTTCAACATATGGACAGCCGCATCCCGGTATTTTTTAGACTGTGCCGGTTGATGAACCATCGTCGACAGTTCCAACAATGCTGATGCGGTGACAGCTGCAGCCGAAGCATCTTTGGGGGCATTGGGAATGGCCGGATCATTGAAATCCCAGTAAGGAATATAATCGGCCGGTAATAGTTTAAGGTAAACATCGGCTATCTTCTGCGCAAAATCCAGATAGTTCGGATTTCCGGTTTCACGATAAACCATGGTGAAACCATAAATGGCCCATGCCTGTCCTCTTGCCCATACCGAACTGTCTGAATAACCCTGATGAGTGACACCTTTAATAAATTTGCCCGTAATCGTATCATAAACAGCGACATGATAGGATGTATAATCACTGCGGAACTGGTTTTCCATCGTTTTGTCGGCATGCGAAACCGCCATCTGGGCTAAAGCCGGATTGCCTCCGTTCTTGGAAGCCCAGAATAAGAGTTCCAGGTTGATCATATTGTCCATGATGGTGTTGTGCGGCCAGCCGTTTTTTTCGACTTCCCTTGGCCAGGACAAAATGGTACCGACTTTAGGATTGAACAGCGTAGACAAAATTGTAGCTGATTTCAGCAGAATCTTCTTGTAGGTAGTATCTCTCGTCAGTCTGTACCCATTGCCGTAGCTGCAATACATCAGGAATCCAAGATCATGGTCGAAAGCAGGTGAATCAGACAAAAAATCGAGCGAGGCATTGTAGTTCCTGGCCTGGTTTAATATGGCCGTATCACCGGTATACTCATAATCGTACCAAAGAATGCCGGGCCAAAAGCCGGAACACCATTCTTCTCTGGAAACCTTGTAGCATTTCCAAGTATTTGAACTATCGTCAATACTTCGGGGCATTAAGGTATAATCCGGCGGTGACAGTTGTTTCAGCGTCCGGTTCACCTGGGAAGAGCAATACGTCAGCGCTTCATTCACATCGAATGAAGGACGCAGCGTGGCACAGCCTGAAAAGGTCAGGACCGTTATAATCAGTAAAAAGAAGTTGCGATGATACATAGTTTAAACAAAAATAGCTGTATGCATTGTCTACGGTATGACATAGCGAATAGCTAAGGCCAAAACCCTATTCACGCTCATGTTGATTTATATACGGATGAATCCGGGAAAATCACCTATTCCGGCGAAAAAAACATCAGAAACAGGCTTCTGCCGTCCCACCTTCTTTTACCAAAACGGGCTGTCATCTTCACGACAAGCTTTCTGGCAACCATTCTGCCGCCGAATCGCTCTCTATTGAGCATGAATCAGTTAAAAACATGGTAGGCAGAATGGCACAAAATGGGTCTATTTCTGATACATATCATCCGGCGTATTATTTACGGACGCTCTACATTTGCCATGTGATTAACAGGCACAGTTAAAAATTTTACTGATACCCCATGAAAAACGCAACTACAACCAAGCAGGAACAGATTGTCATACAAGCGTATGAAAAATACCGGCCTGTCGTCTGTGGATTTTTCCGTAAAAGACTGGTACATAATTTTGAGGCCGAAGATCTGACTCAGGATGTCTTCACCAAGCTACTGACCCTTTCTGCTTTTATTAGAGAAGAGGCGGTCGGGATTCTGATTTTTACAATCGCCCGGAATCTGGCTGTCGATTACAACCGTCGTTTTTTCAAACGGCTGGAAGTCACTCAGGCTCTGATGGAAAGAGAGGAAGGATCTTCATGCAATTCGACAGAAGATACCCTGTTCTATCATGAATTGTTGCATCTCGAAAAGGAAGCCGTCAATCAACTGTCTCTGCAACGTCAGAAAGTGTATAGCCTTTCTCTCAACGGAGAGTATTCTTATAAAGAAATGGCGCAAATGCTTGAACTTAGTCCCAGAACCATCGAACATCATCTCATCAGCGGCAGAGCGGAAGTGCGCAAATATATAGCCGCCTGCTATTAACGTCCAGGAACAACAATCAACCGGTGGATTGTTTGTCAAGTTCACCATCAAATGAGTATATTTACCTGTTATGACTCGTAAAAAAATCATATTGTGTTGGATGATAGCCCTGTCGACCATCACCTATGCGGCAGAATGGCAATGGTCGGTACCTGTCTGCGGATTTGTCTCTCCGGAAACCAACCACCATCCTCACGCTTTTTTATGGATTCCGCCTACCTGCAGGCAAGTCAGAGCTGTTGTCATCGGACAACACAACATGCTGGAAGAAGGTATTCTGGAACATCCGGCCTTCCGCCAGAAGCTTAGCCGGCTTGGAATTGCAGAAATCTGGATCACACCTGGCATTGATCAGGTCTGGGAAAATCAATCGAATGAACGCTTCAACCAGCTATTGGATTCATTGGCTGCGGCCTCTGGGTACAGCGAACTGAGCTATGCTCCCATCATACCAATCGGCCATTCCGCCTATGCCACTTATCCGTGGAATTTCGCAGCGGCCAACAACGAACGAACGCTGGCCATTCTGTCGGTTCACGGAGATGCACCTTCGACAAACCTGACGGGTTACGGCCGGCCGAATCTGGACTGGACCAACCGGACAGTTGACGGGATACCTGGTCTGATGGTGGAAGGAGAATATGAATGGTGGGAAGCCAGAGTACAACCCGGACTAAACTATAAAAAAGCTCATCCCGCCGCTTGTGTATCCTTTCTTTGCGATGCAGGGCGTGGACATTTCGATTATTCCGACCAGATGGTTCGCTATCTGGCTTTATTTATCGAAAAAGCCGTGAAATACCGTCTGCCCGGCAAAACGCCTCCGGACCGGCCGGTGAAACTGATGCCCATAGATCCGGCCAAAGGCTGGCTGGCTAATCGCTGGCATAAAGACAGCTTGCCGGAAGCCAAAGCTGCACCCTATTCAGCCTATACCGGCAACAAGGACAACGCATTTTGGTATTTCGACAGGGAAACCGCCAGACAAGCCGAGCGGATCTATACCCGTCAACGCGGCAAAAAAGAACAGTACCTTGGATTCAGTCAAAAAGGGCAACTGCTGAACTACCAGCTTAACCTATTCGCCCGCTACTCAATCCCATTCAAACCTGAAACAGACGGAATTACCTTTCATCTGGTCCCTGTTTTTACTGACAGCCTACACCGTCAACTCAGTCATCAGCATGCTAAATCAAAAACCGTTATTACCCGGATATGCGGAGCGGTCGAAAAAATCAACGATACGACGTTTACGGTACGTTTTTCCAGAATGGGACTGGACAACATCAGACGGACGGCAAATTTATGGCTGATTGCCTCCAACAATGGGGACAAACAGTATAAAAGTGCCGTACAACAATTTTACCTGTCATTTCCTTACCCTCTCAAAGATGGAGCCGATCAACAAATCCACTTTGATTCGCTAAGCGATGTCCGTCAGGGAACAAAATCCATCCATTTGCATGCGATTAGCAGCAGTGGTTTGCCAGTAAATTATTATGTACAGGAAGGTCCTGCCGAGATCAGAAACGGGCACCTGATCCTGACCGCTATTCCGCCAAGGGCCTCTTACCCGGTGAAAGTAACTGTAGTAGCCTGGCAATATGGCAAATATACGGAGCCGAAGATCCTAACAGCCAATCCCGTCGTCCGTTCGTTTTATATACTCAACTGAAACCTTTAAACCAAACATGAAACGTTCATTTTGCCTCGTTGCCATCCTTTATACGGCCGAAGTATTGGGCCAATCCCATTACCCGGGCCAACAGGCAGAAAAAATAACCCTGAAGGATAACATCCGCACTGAAGCAACCGCTTTTGACCTTCAGGACGTGCGTCTGTTGAAC
>JAUZOU010000439.1 GCA_030706285.1 Bacteroidota bacterium | reverse complement strand
CGACGGTGAAAACCCGTTCAAAAGCAACCTGCACTCATTGAACGTCTATGACACGCCACTGGATGCAGGACAAATTCAGGAACTCTATCAACAAACTAATCCATAACGGATCATTACGCTTAAACCATTCAACTATGAAAAAAATCGTTGTTTCCGCCTTAGCTTCACTGATGACAGCAGGAACACTTGTTTCCGCCAAAACTGAAACCAGTGCCGCCAACAAGGACTACCCGATTAAACCGGTGTCTTTCGTCTCTGTCAAACTGACAGATGATTTTTGGGCGCCACGCATTAAAACCAATCAGGATGTAACCATTCCTATTGCCCTGGGACAATGCTACAGCACAGGCCGGGTTGATAATTTCAAGAAAGCCGCCGGACTGATGCCTGGCTATTTTGCCACAGAATTTCCTTTTGATGATACGGATATCTACAAAATCATTGAAGGGGCCTCCTATTCCATCCAGATGTATCCCAACAAAGCACTGGAAGCACGCATAGACACGCTCATCGAATACATCAAAGGCGCCCAGGAAGCCGACGGTTACCTATACACGGCAAGGACAGCCGGTAAACCGGGTCACCTGCACGAATGGATCGGTGAAAAAAGATGGGAAAAAGATCCGGAACTTAGTCATGAGCTGTACAACAGCGGTCATTTGTTCGAAGCAGCCGTTGCCCATTACCTGGCAACAGGAAAACGAACGCTGCTTGATGTCGCCATCAAAAATGCGGACTTGTTGGTCCGGAATTTCGGGCCAGGCAAACTGGCCTACCAGCCAGGACACCAGATCGTTGAAATGGGGCTGGCCAAAATGTACCGGGTCACCGGCAAGAAAGAATACCTCGACCTGGCCAAGTACTTTCTCGACCTGAGAGGCCACGGTCAAGTCAAAGAAGAATACAGCCAGTCTCACAAACCGGTTATCGATCAGGACGAAGCTGTTGGCCACGCCGTCAGGGCCAATTACATGTATTCCGGTATGGCAGACGTGGCCGCTCTGACCGGTGATGAAAGCTATCTGAACGCCATTGACAAGATCTGGAACAATGTTGTCTCCAAGAAACTGTACATAACAGGTGGTGTCGGAGCTACCGGTAATGGCGAAGCCTATGGCGACAACTATGAATTACCCAACATGTCTGCCTATTGCGAAACCTGTGCCGCCATCGCGAACGTTTACTGGAATTACCGCTTATTCCTGTTGCACGGTGATGCCCGCTACTATGATGTATTGGAACGGACACTGTACAATGGCGTTCTCTCCGGCATCAGCCTGTCAGGTGATCATTTCTTCTACCCCAATCCGTTGGAATCCGTCGGCCAGCACAGCCGCAGCGCCTGGTTCGGATGCGCCTGCTGCCCCAGCAACCTCTGCCGTTTCATGGCTTCCATCCCCGGATACATGTACGCACAGAAAGACGAAAAATGTTATGTCAACCTCTTTGCTCAAAGTGAAACAGACATGACCATTCTGAACAATCCGGTTCACATTTCTCAGAAAACCGGATATCCATGGGACGGCGATGTCAACATCACTGTTACGCCAGCCAAAACCAAAGCCTTTACCATGATGATCCGTGTCCCGGGGTGGGCCAGGAACAAACCAGTCCCAAGCGACCTGTACACATACCTTAATCCGGACAATCAACCTGTCAAACTGAAAATCAATGGCAAAGAAACATCTTATGTGATCGGCGAAGACGGATACATCGCGCTGAATCGTAAATGGAAAAAAGGCGACGCCATAGAACTTACCTTTCCGATGACCGTCAAACGGGTGATTGCCAACAACAACGTAACGGATGACCAAGGCAAAGTGTCTCTGGAACGTGGTCCCATCGTGTATTGCCTAGAATGGCCTGACAATAACGACAACGTACTGAACTCCGTATTGAGCGACAACGTACCGGTCAAAGCCACCTTTGTCAAGGATGAACTGAATGGCATCGTCCGCCTCGAAGCCAATGCTCAGGCCACCAAACGGGACAATAATCAGCAAGTTGTGCTTGAAAACAAGACATTGACCGCCATCCCCTATTATGCCTGGGCCAACCGCGGAGAAGGCGAAATGGCCGTCTGGATACCAAGGACTCAAGCCGTCAGCAAGCCTCTGCCATTGCCGACCATCAGCACAAAGGCCAATGTTACAGCCTCTTCGCCCAACAAAACGTTGAAAAGCATTAACGATGGTTTCTGGCCTGCCAATTCCAACGACCGGAAAGTGCCTTTCTTCTCGTTGTGGCCAAAAAACAATTCGACCGAATGGGTGGAATATCAATTTGAAAAACCCGAAACGGTTTCGTCTGCCAACATCTATTGGTATGATGACGGTCCCTGGGGCGGTTGCCGGATTCCTCTGTCATGGAAAGTCCAGTATAAGGATACTGCCGGCAATTGGGCTGATGTAGCAGCAACCGGAACGTATGTTCCCGTGAAAGATGCGTTGAATACCATCACATTCAAACCTGTTGTTGCTCAAAACGTCCGGTTGGTTTTCCAGCTTCCGGAGAAAGAATCGTCTGCCGTCTACGAATTTGAAGTCAAGTAAACGGCTACAGCTTTTTTAGCTTTAACTTATTGCAGTCCAAATAATAAAGCACTTTTAGAGACAAGCTGTTGGCTTGTTCATCAAGACACTGCTTCAGGTTATCCAAATAATTGGTCATCACATTTTCCGACCAGGAACTGGCGTCGTTCCGCCACATGAAAACAAGTTCAGAACCCGGTGCAAAGATCCATCTGATATACATATTGACGGTGAAGGCATTGTAGTTCTGATCTTTGTTGTCCGGATAAGAGGGATAAGGCAACAGTGAACCATCCGTTTG
>JAUZOU010000438.1 GCA_030706285.1 Bacteroidota bacterium | reverse complement strand
TGAGTAGCTTTTTCAGTCCTCGTTGTTCTAAAATCTTCTCAACAATCGGATGTTTTCCTTTCAGACTTTCAAGCACTTCTTCTGAAGTAGAGTATTGGCCGGTTTTGGTTTTTTTAGCTTTGTCTACAATGTTGAGAGTCTCAAATAATATTTCTCCGGTTTGTTTAGGGCTGTTAACGTTGAAAGAAATACCTGCCAGGTCCTGAATTTCCTTTTCAAGTTTATCCAGCGTTGTCGTCATTTCAACCGATGCTTCTTGCAGGCTTTCCGTATCAAGGCCCACTCCTGTATATTCCATTTCTGCCAACACATGGATCAAGGGCATTTCAACTTCGTGACTCAAATAATCGAGCCCTTTTTCTGTCAGTTCCGGCTCAAGGATTTGTTGTAATTGTAATGTAATATCGGCATCTTCTGCTGCATACGGGCAAATATCCTTTTGAGGGATGTCCCGCATTGTCAGCTGATTTTTTCCTTTGGCTCCGATCAATTCATCTATGTGAACTGTTCTGTAATTTAAATAGACTTCCGCCAGATAGTCCATGTTATGTTTAAGTTCTGGCTGAAGCAGGTAATGGGCGATCATCGTGTCGAATAATTCAGCGTCGAGGTTGATGCCATATTTTTTAAGTATTACCAGATCGAATTTGATATTTTGTCCAATAATGCGGATCGATGGATTTTCAAGAATTTGCTTTAGCCTAAACATTTTTTCCTTTGTCAATAGTTGATCTTCCGGGAATGGCAGGTAATACGCTTCGCCATTTTTCCAACAAAAGGACATGCCAACCAATTCAGCTGTCATAACATCCAATCCGGTTGTTTCAGTATCCAGACTGAAAAATTTCTGAACAGCGATATTTGACAAAAAACTTTCAAAATCTGCTTCATTATCAAGGAAATGGTAGGAGTGAGGTACCGTTTTTAAGCTGCTGAGATTCGCGTGAAAATTTTCTTCCGGCTCCTTGCCCGTGATTTTCGGATTCTCAGAGCCCGTTTTTTGATCTTGATCCGATTTATTTTTTTCTTCAGTCTTTTTTGTTTGAGCTGCCCTTTGAGTTTCCGGAGTCGGTGTTCCAAATTCATCCCAGAGTGAAAATTGATTGTCAGTAGAAACTAATTTCTTTTGTTCTTTTTTTTCAGGAGAAATAGTTTCGACTTTTAAAGCCGGACTATTTTTTCCAACTCTGTCAATCATTGTCCGGAATTCGAGGGACTCAAAAATTTCCTGAAGCTTTCTCATATCCGGTGTTTCGCGTTCCAGTTCTTTTTCTTCCATTTCTATCGGAACATCCGTCCTGATCGTAGCAAGAAATTTTGAGAACTTGATCTGATCCACATGCTGGGTGACCTTTTCTTTCAGGCTCCCTTTCAATTGTTCAGTATTTGACAGTAGCGTATTGATGTCTCCGAATTGTGCCAACAGTTTTTTTGCTGTTACTTCACCGATTCCTGGACATCCAGGAATATTATCCGAGCTATCGCCCATCAATCCAAGCAGGTCTATCATCTGCAGTGGATTCGACAAACCATATTTGATGTTGACTTCTTCTGGACCCAGCACCTCGAATTCATTAATTCCATGTCTGGGACGGTACATACGAACATGTTCGCTCACCAGTTGACCATAATCTTTGTCGGGTGTCATCATAAATACCTCATAACCCTTTTTTTCAGCTTTTTTGGAAAGCGTTCCGATGACATCGTCTGCTTCAAAGCCTGCTACCTCAAGTGTCGGGATGTTATAGGCGTTGACAATTTCCTTGATGATTGGAACAGACCAACGAATTACCTCCGGTGTCTCTTCTCGCTGTGCTTTATATAGTTCGTATGCTTCATGCCTGAATGTTGGGCCATGAGGGTCAAAACAAACGGCTATGTGAGTGGGATTTTCCCGTTTAAGCAAGTCTTCGAGGGTATTGACAAATCCGAAAACGGCTGAAGTATTGTCTCCTTTGGAATTGATTCTCGGATTCTTGATAAAGGCATAATACGCTCTGTATATCAAGGCATACGCATCAAGTAAGAACAGCCGGTTGTTTGTAGGCATGATTTTTTAATCGGTTAGTTAACAGGTGTATTCCTGACAGGTTACCTGTCAGGCGTGTAAAAATACTAAAAAATGGGCATGCAGCATTTTTTTATTATTTTTGTCCTGATATTCCAACACAATGATTGACGCGATCAGAAAACCAATTGCCAAAGAATTTCTTGAATATGAGAAAGCCTTTGAAGAATCCATAAGGTCAGAGACTTATCTTTTGAACTATGTCTTAAAGTTCATGAGTTCGCAAAAAGGTAAGGAATTGCGTCCGCAACTTGTTTTGCTGGCGGCTGGTCTTTGTGGAAAGATTTTGCCTGATACCATCCAAACGGCTGTATCTCTGGAACTTTTACACACAGCAAGTTTGATGCACGACGACGTGGTGGATAATACCTATCAGCGCAGATCTGCCTTTTCTGTTAAAGCCTTGTGGAATAACAAAACAGCCATATTGGTCGGTGATTATTACCTGTCAAAGTCGGCTTATATTGCTTCCAGGGTTGCAGACAGGCGCATTTCCTTGTTGTTGGCTGAGTTGGGTTGTGACCTTTCAGAGGGCGAAATCATGCAGTTATCCAATGAAAAGAGACTGATTATTGATGAACCGACTTATCTGGAAGTGATCAAGAAAAAGACAGCTAAAACATTTGCTTTTTGTACTCAGGCTGGAGCGATATCTGTTGATGCCGAAGAAAAATCAGTCGAAACGTTGAGACTGTTTGGAGAGTATGTGGGCATGATCTTTCAAATCAAAGACGATATTTTTGATTATTTTGATTCCGGACTCAT
>JAUZOU010000437.1 GCA_030706285.1 Bacteroidota bacterium | reverse complement strand
ACATATCCGGCAAATTGGTTTCCGAATTTTCCACGTAAAAGGCATCCAGCAACAGGCTCGGCATATAGTTGCTATGAGTGATTCCGGATGCATTGAATACATTGAATCCATTGATGCCACCAAAATAAAATTTGTGGGAATAGGGGCTTTCGTAAAAGGCACCGTCGGAAAATTCATTGTTCTGCAATCCGTCTTTTCTGAAATAAGGTATAATACGATACGTCCCATGTTCAAACAGCAGGTTGGCTATGCCGTTATTGGTACTCAGCCACATCGAATGCTCTTTGTCCTGTAGCATGCCATGGATGGTATTGTTTGGCATGCCCTCTTTTTCAGTAAAACGGACAAATACCGGTGACTGGTTATGGAAACGCACCAGTTTATTCAATCCCATGCTTGTTCCGGCCCATAAGAAACCTTGCTTATCCTTGTACAAACAAAGGATGTCATCACTACTGATCGAGTTGGGGTCGGCTGATGAATACCGGTAACTTTGAAAGGTCTCTTTCTGACAATCGAACCGGTTCAGTCCACCGCCTCTGGTGGCAATCCATAAATGGGTTTTGTCACCACGGATAATGGAATATACAATGTTGTTGCTAAGGGCCGTCGAGCTACCATTCCTGAAAATAAACTGTTTGTAGTCTTTGATTGTGTAAGGACTGGAGCTACGGTCTACGGTTAGTTTGTACATGCCATAGCCACTCGTTCCAACCCATAATGTATTTTGGTCAGCCGGCAAAATGGAATAGACCGAAGACAGGTTGACATGGCGGCGCAGCTCCTCTTTGACAAACAACGACTGAATCCGTTTGGTATTGATATCGTAATAATTGATGCCCCGTCCGTCAGTGCCTATCCAGTATTCATGCTGTTGACCCTGAACAATCGTGAAAACGGCATCGCTAAGAAGTCCATCTTTCGTGGTAAACCGTTTGGCATAGCCAGCTCCCGGATATTCTCCATTAGGAGGAAATAAATAAATACCACTGCCTTTAGTTCCAACCCAAAGCGTGTTGTTTCTATCTTCAAATATCGCTCTGACGGCACTTCGCCCGAACAATGGAATGGTACCTGACGAATAAGACCGGATCTTTTCTCTCGGAGGGGAAAGCTGCCAGACACCCTGCATGTCAGTACCTACCCAAATAATTTGTTGAGTGCCACTAAAAATGGATAAAACGGACACATTCGGCAACAACGTTTCCAGTTGCCTGGTCTTCAAGTCATACCGGAACAATCCGTCGGCTGTTCCGATCAATTGACGATCTTCTCCGAATATAACCGTTCTGATACTGCCGATCTGCTTAAATGCCACCGGATATTCGGTTAACAGACCTTCGGATATTTGATAGGAATAACAGGTCCCGCCTGATGTTTGCAACCATAATTCATGGTCCGGATTATAAAAGACAGCGTCAATATCTTTCAGATGCTGGAACTTCTCGATATGTCTGATTTGAGGAATGGTTGAACGACTTTTTCTAAAAATTATCTTGAACAACTCTTTTTCTTCCGTATAAAACCACAAATGGTCATCCTGATCAAAAAAGAGTTTCCTGATTTTGACATGGCCTGACAGATTCAGCCGGACAAACCGGTGGCTGCTGGCATTAAAATAAAAGAGTCCCTGATCGAATACGGCAGCAAACACATCATTCGAACTGGTTTTCGCTATCAAAAAGGAATGTTCACTGAACGCACGTTGGCTGCCTGCTTCCACGAAAAAACGTTCAAAAGCATGCTTGCTTTCATCCAACCGGTTGATACCACGATCGGTTGCTATCCAGAGTATGCCTTTAGGTGCTTCAACCATATCACGGATGATATTGTTGCTGATCGTCCGATTATTGCCAGGATCGGGTTTGTAGGCAGTGAATTCCCGCCCATTGAAAGCATTCAGGCCATCCCAGGTTCCAAACCAGAGCAATCCCTGAGTGTCCTGAAAAATCGTATTGACAGAACTGTTCGACAGTCCGTCATTGTTGGTCAAGTTGCTGACATCATAATTGATGGCGTTCAGCGAAACCGAGGCATATAGACAAAAGGTTAACAGCAGGTTTCTCATCTGCAGGAATGATTGTTTATTCACTTAGACAAATATACTTAATTTCAGAGGTCCCTATCGCCGAAAAGGTATACTTTTTCGACAAAAAGGTATCGTACCGGCAAGAAAGGCAAATAGGTACACAAATGTTACAATAGGATACCTCAAAAAAAATGCTTATCTCTACCTTTAGTCCACTAATTCATAAAAAGCACATCGACTATGGATATCGCCAAAAGAAATCCCAATAACCCATTGCTTCGTCCCGGTGACCTGAAGGCTCTGATAAAAGGTATGGAAATCACCTGTTTACTCAACCCCGGCGTTTTCCGGATGAACGGCAAAACATGGTTGTTGCTGAGGGTGGCCGAACGTCCCACCCAGGTGGACAATCAAATCAGTTTCCCTATTTATAATAAAGAAGGTAGGATTGAGGTACTCCATTTCGATAAGAACGATCCTCAACTGGATGCGACGGATCCGCGGGTCATTCTGTACAAAGGGAAAAATTATCTGACCACCCTGTCCTATCTACGGCTTGTCTGCAGTGATGATGGCTGCCATTTCTATGAAGATCCGGCCTATCCTCCCATTTTCGGAAAAGGCAATCTGGAGTCATTCGGCATCGAAGATTGCCGGGTAGCTACTATGAAAGATGGCTTTTACCTGACATACACAGAAGTCTCATCGGTTGCCGTCGGAGTAGGCCTGATCCAAACCAACGACTTCCGGTTGTTCAACCGCAAAGGCATGATTTTTCCACCTCACAACAAAGACTGCGCACTTT
>JAUZOU010000436.1 GCA_030706285.1 Bacteroidota bacterium | reverse complement strand
GAGTCAGAGCGTGAAAGCTGGTTGAAAGGTTCAACGTTTACCAATAAAAACAACAGCCATTCCACAACCGAAAATCATGAAGGTAATCTACGCCTTGAATTGGAATGGAACATCGATACGCTGACCACATTGATTGCACAGCCAAACGTCGGATTCAACAGACGGTTCAGCAACTCCAGCAATACCAATGCCTATTTTCAGGAAAGCGATTCCATCAGTTGGGGCAGCAATAGCAACAACAGTGTCCAGAACTCCGGAAATGCAGGGTTGAACCTGATTTTCAGCAAGAAGTCAAAAGAGAAAAAAGGCAGGGCGTTTACCATCAATGTAGGAGGATCCTTAAGCGATTCGAACAGCGAAGGCAATCACAAGTCCAACAAATCCACCAAAACTGCCCCTCCAAGCATCATCGACCAACGGAATACCAATGAATCCGATTCATATAATGCCAATATCCGGACCTCGTTTGTGGAACCGTTGTTCAACCTGAAAAATTTTCTGGAGATGGCGGCTTCATTTAGTACCAATTCCAGGAATTCAGATAAGATGCAATACAACAAAGGGCTTAACGGAGACTATGACAGACTTGATTCCGTTTACAGCAACAACTTCGAAAACCAGTTTTATGACGAAGCCCTCGAACTGAATTTCCGGCATCAGGAAAGCGAATACAATTACATGCTGGGGTTCAAGGCAGAGCCGTCACAGACCTACAGTACCAACAACTATATTAACGGGGACGTACTGGAACGCGTCAACAAAGTCTTCAACTATGCCCCTTCAGCCCAGTTCCGTTATAACTTCGGCCGTAAGAAATTTGCCCGGTTGGATTACCGTGGAAGGACCAGCCAGCCAAGCATTGAACAAATGCAACCAGTCAAAAACAACGACAACCTGATGCAAGAACCAGTCGGAAATCCGTCACTGAATCCGGCATTCGAACAGACTCTGAGACTGATGTATTCCAGCTTCAACTCAGACAGATTCTCTTCTTTCAGTGCTGGCATTTTCGGAAGCTTTACCCAAAACGCGCTGGTCACGAACAGCATTTATGACGCGACCGGAAAAGAATACAGCCAGACAGTCAATTCCAGTAAGAATCCTTTCTCCGGCAATCTGAATGCCATGTACAATACCCCGCTGGTTAAAAACCATCTTCAGTTCAACACCAGAACAGAGCTAAGATACAGCAAACGCTACGGCTATTCAGACCGGAGCGGTATTCAAAGTCCTTATCTGGATGAAAATCACCTGAAGCTGCGACTTGGCGATTTGAGTGATACCAAAAACTGGGGAGGCGAACAGAACCTGGCATTGACCTTTACCACCGATATTATTGAAGTCGGCATGCGCGGAGCCGTCTCCTACTCGAATACTGAAAACAACCTGAACAACAATACGACGCAGGAAACAGTCGACTGGACAGGTGCCGGCAATCTCAACCTGCATCTGCCGTACAGTATCAATATTTCAAATGACCTAAGCTACACGACAAGACAGGGATATTCCACATTTGATCAGTCGGAGCTTATCTGGAATGCCTCCGTCGACAAGGCTGTGTTCAATAAAAAAGGGACGCTTGCATTGAGAATAAACGACATCCTACACCAGCGTTTGAACATCAGTGAAGACGTGCAAGGCAATTACCGTCAATTGAGTCGTTTCAACACACTGCCCTCCTACTTCATCCTCAGCTTCACTTACAAGATCGCCAAATTTGCCGGTGGTGCCACCGGTGCAGACATGTTCAGAAATGGACCTGATCGCGGACGGTTCGGAGGAAGAGGCGGATTCGGCGGACGAGGGGGATTCGGTGATTAAGTTATTTTACCACTCCAAATGGAAAGAGACTGTGTCCTGTTGGATGCAGTCTCTTTTTTTGGAGGGAGGCTCTTGTAAAGGCAGTCAGCCAACGTCAACATGGAGCACCGTTTCGCTTTCCGGCAGTTCTATTTAACGTTGCTTCCTGTAATTGAACACAGCCCAGCCGTTGAACAATACGGCAAAACTGCACAAGGCCAGGAACTGTCCCGTCATTTCCTGAAAACCGCTACCCTTCAGGTAGACCAACCGCATGACCTCCATCAGGTATTTCAGCGGACTGAACACACTGATGGCCCTGCCCCATCCTGGCATATTGTTCACAGGCGTATACAATCCGCTCAGAAAGATGAACGTCACAACAAAGAAAAACATCATGAACATAGCCTGTTGAAGGGTGTTGGCGTACGTTGAGATGACCAGCCCGAAACCGGAAAACGCCAGCACGAACACCGAGACGAACAGGTATATAGTCAGCAAACTGCCGGCGGGTTTCAATCTGTAAAAAAGCCAAGCCACCCCAAAGCAGATGGTCAGTACCACAAAACCGATGATCCAGTAAGGGATCAGTTTGGAAAGAATGAAAACAAACTTGTTGACCGGCGTGACATTCAGTTGCTCAATGGTGCCTTTTTCCTTTTCCAACACAATGTTCAAGGCAGGCAGGAAACCACAGATCATCGTCAACATCATCACCATCAACGCCGGAATCATAAATAATGGATATTTCAGTTCCGGATTGAATAGAAACTGCGGCACAATCTGTAGATGCCCCTGAATCTGACCATCGTTTTCAGGCATCAGCTCCGTCCGGATACGGCTGTTGTAATCCATAATGATGTACGACAGATAGGCATTGCAAATACTTCCCTTCACCCCGTTCACCGCATTGGCCGAAATCATGACACTCGTTGAACCTTCGCGCAGCAAATCCCGTTCAAAACCGGCAGGGATTTCCAGAATGACATCCGCCTGATTTTGCTCCACATATTTCAATGCTTCTCTGTAAGAAGCAGCCGTTTCGGTCAG
>JAUZOU010000435.1 GCA_030706285.1 Bacteroidota bacterium | reverse complement strand
CTGATGTGTTCCTGTTCGCGACCTACCAGCCGGCTGGTACCATAATCGTACACATTACGGGTACAGAACACCGGTTTGTTGTTTTCAGGTCCGAATGGATTGAACAGTTTCAACAGTTTGAAGAATTTAGGCGTGATGTCCTGAAAACGAATCTCAGCGTCGATGTCAACGCTCTGGACCATTTGTTCGGGCAGGATATTTTCAGCTACGTACGCTTCAAACCGGCGGGTGAAGGTTTCCACATTTTCCAGTTTCATGGACAAACCGGCGGCATAGGTATGGCCTCCGAAGTTTTCGAGCAGGTCACGGCAACTTTCAATAGCTTTGTAAATGTCAAAACCAGGGACGGATCTGGCCGAACCGGTGGCCAGGTCGTCGGTCCGGGTCAGGACGATGGCCGGGCGGTAATATTCTTCTGTCAGTCTGGAAGCAACGATCCCGATGACTCCTTTGTGCCACTCTTCGTTGTAGACGACGATACCTTTCTGGTTTTTGAGGTTGGGCAGTTTTTGAATGGCTGCATTGGCTTCTTCGGTGATGTTCTTGTCGAGGTCCTTGCGGGTCTGATTGTACTGGTTGATGTCATCGCTCTTTTTCCGGGCGACGTCAATGTCTTTGGTGATGAGCAGTTCGACAGATTCGTTACCGGTTTGGATGCGGCCTGAAGCGTTGATCCGGGGACCGATCTTGAACACGATGTCACTGATGGTGATGTCCTTGTCAGCTAATCCGCAGACATCAATGATGCCTTTCAGCCCAACACTTGGATTGGAATTCAACTGCTTGAGCCCATGGTAGGCCAGAATCCTGTTTTCACCGCTGATCGGCACAATGTCGGATGCAATGCTAACGGCGACCAGGTCGAGCAGGGATATCAACGTCGAAAATTCGATGCTGTTGTTTTTGGCAAAGGCCTGCATGAATTTAAAGCCGACTCCGGCTCCTGACAGCTGGTCATACGGATAGGTGTTGTCAACACGTTTGGCATCAAGAACGGCTACAGCTTCCGGCAGCTTGTCGTCGGGTACATGATGGTCGCAGATAATAAATTCAACGCCTTTTTCTTTGGCATATTGAATTTTATCGACGGCTTTGATGCCGCAATCAAGGGCGATTACCAAGGTATAGTTGTTTTCGGCGGCGAAATCGATGCCTTGATAGGAAATGCCATATCCCTCGCTGTAGCGGTCAGGAATGTAATAGCAAAGATTGGATGTAAATTGCTGCAAAAAGTTATAAACCAGCGCGACAGCAGTTGTGCCATCCACGTCGTAGTCTCCATATACCAGTATACGCTCCTTGCATCCGAGCGCTTTATTGAGCCGGGCTACCGCTTTGTCCATGTCCCTCATCAGAAAGGGATCGTGTAAGTCGGTTAACTGTGGTTTGAAGAACTTCTTTGCATCATTTGTCGTTGTGATTCCCCTCTGCAACAGTAATTGAGCGAGTATAGGACTGATCTCCAGCTTTTTTGCCAGGTCCTGTATCTGCTCCTTTTGCTCTGATGTATAGGTTAATACTTGCCATTTGTTTGTCATTATATATTGTTGTTTCTTTTTTCCAAGGGGGAGGACGGTATCAAACTGTCCGGTTTGTGCCACAACAGCGTTCTGTTTGTCACATTTATGTGCGGAAAAGTCGTTGCACTTTCCTCGCAAATTAAAAGCTTTTCAAAGGTAGCGGTTTTTTTGGAATTCTTTTAGGTTCGTCTATGAAAGATATCAACTAATGTTGACGAATTGATTCCATGAGGCATACGGTCACAATAGTGACATGTGTCTGATAAAGGATCGATTCGATGATGTAACATTCAGATCGGTTGGCAAGAGGGGCAATAATAGATGGCTCCACCCATGTAATTTTCTTTTCGGATGGATCCTTTGCAGTTTGGACAAGGCTGTGTTACGGTGTTTTTGGAAAGTAGGGTGGCATAGCCGCCTTTGTTGCCAAACAGGTCGGTTTCGGTGTCACGGCCTTTCCGGTCTGTCATGTCGGTGAGGGTTTGGCGGACAGATTGGAACAAATGTTCCTTGTCGGTCTCTGAAAGGCTGGAGAGCTTGCGTTTCGGGTGAAGGGAGGCCTGAAACAGGATGTCTTGCAGGACGCCGTTGCCGATACCAGGGAAGCGTTGTTCGGTGGCCAGAAACGCTTTCAGGGTCAGGTCTTTCTTTTCACCGGTGATGCAGGCTTTGAAATAGGATTCGTCAAATTCGGGGCTCAAGGGTGAAACACGTCCGAAGCTTTTAGCATGGTAGCTGTTGGTGAACTCACCTTTGCAGGCATAAATGCCTCCGTACATGGCGATGGAAAAAGCAAGAAAACTGTCGTCGCTGAATGTAAGCAATAGCTGGTATTTGGCAGGAACCGTTGCCGACCGGTCTCCGTAATAGAGTTTTACGCCATCGCATACAGATAGAAGCACCTCTTCATCGAGGTGTATGTCTACGAAAATGCCCATGCCCTTGGCTGACACTAGTTTTCTGCCGGTCAACAACGCTTTGTATGCTGTTGGATCACCGTTGAAAAAGGCAAACTTGTTTAGACTGGTTGCATTGAACACCCCGGTGATAGTTAATCCTGCGAGCGTCTCGTTTATCTGGCGTCCCAGCGTAATGGCTTCAGGTAGTTCGATCATAGTTGTGGATTAAATGGTTAAAAATGGAAAGCACAATCTCAATTTAAATCAAATGCAAAGAAATAATCGATCAACTGCCGTTTATCAATATTATCCAGCCAGGCTTTTTCTTTATGGCTAAAATCGATCATTTCGGTTGTTGATAGATTCATAAACCGTTCCATAACAGTCGATAGCGCCGTTAGTTCATTTTTACGAAAACAGGCAGGATTGAACGCTTG
>JAUZOU010000434.1 GCA_030706285.1 Bacteroidota bacterium | reverse complement strand
TCCAAACAAGAAAACAGCCCGACGTTGTTTGACGAGAATCCTGTATTTCCGTCCGATGTCCCGGTCAACATCAAAGACGAGCAGGAAATCGCTTCAAAAAGCCAGGTAATCAGGGCACAAATACAAGAAAATCAATTAAATGAACCTGTAAAAACCAAGGCTATTAAAGTAAAGAAAATAGCTATTTTTTACTCAGACAACACCTATGAGGAATTTGTACCGGCTGAAAACGACTGAAAACGGCCAGCACCCATTTTCTGAAGACAATTCATCCTGGCTGTTTTATCCTGTTCACTAAAAGATGTATCTTTGCCGGCAAAACAGATTCAGCAAAGAGGAACATGCAAAAACCCACCAGCTTTATCATGGATTGCCGGTTGACATACAAAGAGTTTTTAAACGACCGGTATGTACTCATGAAGTACGAAATGCCCGAACCATTGCCTGCCGCCTACGCGGGACAATTTGCACAGGTCAGAATTGACGGTTCCCCTACAACTTATTTACGAAGACCTATTTCTATTTGCCTGATCAATCAAGGACACGAACTTTGGTTACTTGTCCAACTTGTTGGTGACGGGACAAAGGTGCTGGCAAAAGCGGAAACGGGCGATCTGATCAATATGATCCTACCTCTTGGAAATGGCTTTACGATACCTGAGGCTCCGCAAAAATGCCTGCTGGTTGGTGGAGGCGTTGGTGTCGCTCCTATGTTGATGCTCGGCAGACAGTTATTGGAATCCGGGCATACGGTCAACTTCCTGCTTGGTGGCAGAACAGCCACCGACCTGGTCCTGTTACAGGACTTTTCATCCGTTGGACAGGTGTATTGTACAACCGAAGATGGCAGCGCCGGAGAAAAAGGGTTTGTTACCAATCACAGTATCCTGGCACAGTCATTTGACCGGATCTATGCTTGCGGCCCTAAGCCCATGATGAAAGCTGTTGCGGCCTATGCCAAAAAGAACGACACGTTTTGCGAGGTTTCGCTTGAAAATCTAATGGCTTGTGGTATAGGCGCTTGCCTCTGTTGCGTTGAAGATACGGTAAACGGGCATGTGTGCACCTGCACAGACGGTCCTGTATTCAATACAAATCTACTCAAATGGTAAATCAGGAAGTCGTATTAAATGGTTTGAAGCTCAGGAACCCCGTGATGACGGCTTCCGGCACGTTTGGCTTCGGTGAAGAATATACCGATTTTATCGATCTGTCCAAACTTGGTGGCATTATCGTAAAAGGTACGACTCGCAACCACAGAGAAGGAAATCCCTATCCTCGTATGGCTGAAACGGCCAGTGGGATGCTGAATGCGGTAGGACTTCAAAATAAAGGCGTCGATTACTTTGTCACCAACATTTATCCACGCATTAAAGCGTTCAAAACCAATATCTTTGTCAATGTATCCGGTTCAACCATAGAAGATTATGTCGAAACAGCGGCCATGATTCAGGAGCTCGATCAGATTCCTGGTATTGAATTAAACATTTCCTGCCCGAATGTAAAACATGGAGGTATGGCCTTTGGCACCATTCCATCCACCGCGGGCAAAGTAGTTCAGGCTGTCCGTAACGTCTATAAAAAGCATTTGATGGTGAAGTTATCGCCCAATGTGACGGACATAACAGAAATTGCCAAAGCGGTCGAAAATTCCGGAGCTGATTCCGTTTCTCTGATCAATACGATAGTAGGAATGGCCATAGATGCCGAAAGCCGCCGCCCCAAATTATCGACCATAACCGGTGGGCTATCAGGCCCTTGCGTCAAACCAATCGCACTAAGGATGGTTTGGCAGACAGCTAAAGCCATCAAGATTCCTGTGGTTGGTTTAGGTGGCATTTCCAATACCGCCGATGCCATTGAATTTTTATTGGCTGGAGCCTCTGCCATTCAAGTTGGGACCGCTAACTTTGTCGACCCTGCCGTTACACTAAAAATTGTAGATGGCATTGCCGATTATTGCGAAAGACATGGATTTCAATCGGTTTCTGAACTGACTGGCGCCTTGATCACTGATTGAGCTAATTAGTTTACAAAAGTACACTAACTAATTAACAATCAAACAAATAGTTTATTTGCTACTTAACAAATCCGGTCTCAACCGTTTGGTTCGTTCTACGGCCTGTTCATGTTCCCATTCTTCAATTTTGCGTTGGTTTCCGGAGACTAAGATGTCCGGCACTTTCCAACCCTTATAGTCTGCCGGCCGTGTATAAACCGGCGGAGCCAGCAAATGATCCTGAAAACTGTCCGAAAGCGCAGACTGCTCATCAGAGATGGCTCCCGGAATAACCCGGATCACCGCATCGGCAATGATGGCTGCAGGTATTTCTCCTCCGGTCAGAACATAATCGCCGATAGATATTTCCTTGGTAATGAAATGTTCACGGATCCGGTAGTCGATGCCCTTGTAATGGCCGCATAAAATGATGACATTGTTCAACAACGACAGACTGTTGGCCATATCCTGATTGAACGTTTCTCCATCAGGTGAGGTATAGATAACTTCATCATACGTCCGTTCACACTGCAAGGTTGTTATGATTCGATCAATCGGTTCTATCTGCATGACCATTCCGGCAGAAAAGCCAAACGCATAATCATCCACCCGGCGGTGCTTCAAATCGGTGGAATAATCACGCAGGTTATGAATGTGAATCTCAGCAATGCCCTTACGCTGGGCACGCATCAGGATGGAATTATTTAAGGGGCCATCCAGCAATTCGGGCAAAACAGTGATAATATCGAAACGCATGCCTACCAGGCTTTTATGGCTAAAATGGTTACCTGTAAAAACAAGTAACCATTCAAATAACCAGTTAATAATAGATTATTATCGTCATCAGCTACGTTTTATCGCAGCCT
>JAUZOU010000433.1 GCA_030706285.1 Bacteroidota bacterium | reverse complement strand
CTTCCTGAGAATAAGATCGCTTATATCGATTTTCGGTGAGGCGAAAAGAATATTGGATCCGGATGCTCTATCCAGCACCAGCATATACCCTTCTTCCTCAGATATCTGTTTGATGGCATTATATATCTCATCCTGTATTGGATTCAACAAGCTCTGACGTTTTTTGTACAACTCACCTTCAGATCCAAAGTAGGTCTTCTTCAAGTCTGCCGCTTCTTTTTCCTTAGCGAGTATCTCAGCCTCACGTTTCTTTTTCATATCATCAGACAGGTACACCATTTCAGACTGGTACTTTGTATAAAGATCTTTGGCAGACTTTGTCAACACATCTACCTCTGCCTGCCATTTCTTGGAGACCTGATTCAGCTGGTCATTGGCCATTTCATAGGCCGGAATTTTCGACAGAATATAATCCATATCGACCAAGGCGAATTTTTGCGCAAAACAGCCGACTGTACCCAAAAACAGAGTAGCAAAAATAATTAGACTCTTTTTCATAGCTCTGACTTTTTTAAATAGAGCATCAAAAATACGGATTATTTCTTAACAGAGTCTTGTGTTAACCATTTTTTTAATTCCCAGCTCACAGCCTTTTTAGAATTCCTGACCGATCACGAAATGGAACTGTCCTCCACTAACAGATGTTGCACTGGCAGAAGCTTTGTCGAAACCATAAGCCCAGTCAATTCCCATCAAACCAACCATAGGCAGAAATATCCTGACACCGACGCCGGCTGAACGCTTCAACTGGAAGGGCTGCCACAGTTTGGATGTACTCCAAAGGTTACCAGCCTCAACGAAAGCCAATGCATAGATGGTTGTTGATGTCTCCATCATCAGCGGATAGTGAAGTTCACAACCCAACCGTTCATAGATGTTCGAAACACCCAGCGATCCGTTCTCATAGCCACGCAAGGCAATGGTTTCATACGTATAGGCGCTGCTGTAGCCCGTCATACCGTCACCTCCCATATAGAACTGACCAAACGGAGATTGTTTATAATAGTTGTATTTGCCAAGATAACCTAAATCACAGCGGGTCATAAATACCAGTTTTCCATTGGGGGAAATAGGGGTGTAGGTTTTGCCTTTGAACTTGATTTTGTAATATTCGATCCATTTGTATAAATCCTCGTAATCTCCTGCTTTGTACAACGCTTTGTAATCGGCATTCGATTTTGAATCCAGTGCTGAATAAGGTGGTGTTGCCTGGGCAGATAAGGTAAAGTCAGACCCGCTTCTGGTATACAACGGATTATCGATGGACTTTCTGGAAAGAGTCAGTGAAAGGCTCAAATCATTACTTTTGCCATTGCTCAAGACAAAATAGCTCCAGTTCTGTAAGCTATAATGCTGATAGCCAAGTTCGGCATACAACTGGAAATAGTCATCAGGCCAGTTCAACCTGCCACCTATACCGACAGAAAGTCCCCACATTTTCAGGTATTTATCCGGGTCCAGTTCATACATATAGGAGCTGCTGTAATCATTTCCATAGGAGCTGTTGTAATAGCTACTATAATAGCTATTGTAAAGATTACTGTAGTTACTGTAATAACGTGAACTGACATCACTCTGGTGAGAATAGAAGCCGGAAATCGACAATGAATTCGGTCTCTTGCCTCCTAACCAAGGTTCAACAAAAGAAAAGCTGTAGGAACTATAATAATCACCATTCGACCGTCCGGTGATGGAAAAGGTTTCTCCGTCACCCTGGGGCAATACTTTATAGGTTCCAAGATTCAGAAGGTTCTTAATAGAAAAGTTGGTAAACTTCAGACTAACAGAACCGACAATACCCGTTGAGCCCCATCCGGCTGAAAATTCAACCTGGTCATTTGATTTTGGTGTCAGGTTCAGGTCAATATCGACCGTACCAGCTTCCTGATCAGGAATCGGGCGAACGGCATCACCCATCTTTTCAGCATCGAAATGTCCCATCTGAGCAAGTTCCCTGATAGAACGCTTCAAATCTGACATACTGAACAACGCGCCCGGTTTCATACGTAATTCCCTTCGTACGACATTTTCGTAAATACGGTCATTTCCCGTTATGTTGATGCGATTGATCGTAGCAGGCCGGCCTTCGAAAATCCGCATTTCCAGGTCGATCGAGTCTCCCTCCACATTCACTTCGACAGGATCCACCTGAAAGAACAGATACCCATTATCCTGATACATATTTGAAACAGCATCGTCGTTTTCAGATGCTTGCAACCGTTCATTCAGGCGCTTTTGATTATAGACATCACCTTTTTTAATCATCAACCGGTTGCTCAACTGTTCATCGGTATAGATTGTATTTCCGACCCACTTGATGTTCCGGTGAAAATACTTCTGACCTTCACTAAGTTTCAGGTATACATTAACCGTCTTATCATCAAATTTATAGACGGAATCCGATACGATGGTTGCATCACGATAGCCATATTCGTTGTATTTGGTGATGACAGCCAGTTTGTCTTTGATATAGGCATCTTCGACATATTTCTTGGTGCTGAAGAAGTTTTGCAGTTTACCCTTTGCGTTGGTCTTTTTCATGACCTGATTGATCTTGGCATCACTCAGCGCATAGTTCCCGTCGATAATCACCTGGTTTATTTTGACCTTATCCTTCCGGTCCACATTAATAGTAACGATGACCTGTCCTTGTTTGGCCGGATCTTCAGTCTGAACTAGATTAATTTCGGCATTTTTAAACCCTTTTTCATCGTAATACCGTTTGATAAGGGTTTTGGCACGATCCGACATATTTGGTGTTATTTGGTTCCCCACCACCAATCCTATCTTATTCTCCAGTTCTTCTTTGTCGGACTTTTTTATGCCATTGTATTTAATTTCTGAGACTCTCGGTCTGGGACTCAACTGT
>JAUZOU010000432.1 GCA_030706285.1 Bacteroidota bacterium | reverse complement strand
ATACTGAGTGGCGGTTTTGTAATCCGAAATATTGGTTCCGGCATGTACATACGATCCAAGCAACGTACGCCCAAAACGTCCTTCAAGCGTCGGATTGTTTGCCTTAACTTCATCTGTTTCAGCCTTAAATTTGGCTAAAGCGACATCCGTGTATTTCAGGCGCGAAGAGATATCGACCGCAAAATAGCTGCCAAAATTATTGGTTTCGCCATACGTCTGGTTGTTCCAGTTCAATTCAAAAATCGACTCATTGCTGTTTCCAGGATTGAAAATGGTGAACCAGGCTGATGGATCCTGCATAAAAACCGGACGGAAGCTGGCCGTCGCATTGAGGATCTCATTACTGTTCGTAATACAGCCGTCATAATCTTCACTCCACAGGCACACGTCAGCCATCAAGGCATACAATGCCCATTTGGTGACACGTCCTTTCGTCTGCCAGTCTTCTTCGTATGTTTCCTTGGCAGCACCTGTTGCCAGTGCGGCGGTAATATCTTTTTTGATCTGGGCAACGATGACGGAATCCGAAGACTTGGCTATCTCGTAGGAAGCATCGTCATTGACATAGGCCTGTAAAACAAGAGGCACATCACGGTAATTCCGGACAAGCAGGAAATAGCTGAACGCCCGCATAAAGTAGGCTTCAGCCAAATGAGACTGCATGACAGAGGTGTAGTAGGTTTCATCCTGCAATTTTACCAACGGAGCATATTTCAGAACCGAGTTGGCCATATTGATGATCTTGTACACATTGCCGTAGTCACAGATAGAAGACGTTGCGGTCAACATGAAATTCTGCATGGGAATATCGGCCGTATTGTTTGAATACAACGTCCCGCCTCGCAACTCCCCCCAACGGATCATCTGAGGTACGGTATTACGCATATAATAATACCCGGAAGCCAATACTGCTTCAACGTCTTCTTTGGATTTCCAATAGTCATCCGTCACCTGTTCATTATCGGGCAACACATCAAGCCAATTGTTGCATGAACTTAGGGTAACCGCGCCAAGTAAGATCAACAGACTGTATCGTATTTTTTTCATAGTCCTTACCAATTAGAAATTTAAATTAAACCCGAGGGAGACACGTTTGGAACAGGGCGTGGTTGCTCCGTCCTTAACCAAACTGGTGGCAGAAGAAGGCAATGAAACCTCCGGATCTTGTCCAGTATAGTTCGTCCAGGTAAACAAATCATAACCAGTACAGAACAGGTTCAGATTGTTAATACCAATCCGTTTACAAAATTTACCAGGTACTGTATAGGTCAGGGACAACGTCTTCAGACGGACAAAGGAGGCATCTTCCACAAACCGGTCTGATCCAAGATAATTGTAGCCCAAGCCATAAAGAGCTCTTGGAATATCCGTGTTATCTCCTTCACTGCGCCAGCGTTTCAGGACGGCTGTACTCTGATTGCTGGTACCATACATGTTTTCCAGCGACATGCGGGCTGAATTGATAATCTTCTGACCATACCGGCCATAGAAGAACGTGGTTAACGTAAACTGTTTGTATTTGGCCGAGAAACCGCCACCACCAATCAGAATCGGATTTGAATTACCTAAATAAACAATATCATATTCATTGATCACACCGTCATGGTTGATGTCTTGATATTTGGCATCACCAGGGTAAACAGGGATGGTTCCGTTTTTCATGGTGATGATATTGCCCAGGTAATCACGCATGATGTTGCCGCTTGCATCCAACGCATACGTATCTTCTGTATTTTGGTAAACGCCTTTGTAGCGATAGCCGTAGAATGAACCGATCGGATCTCCTTCGACAATACGGATGGCATAATTGCCATTGCCGAATGAATAATTATCCTGAGTCAGATTGTCCGGGATTTTTTCTACCCTGTTGATATTCCGGCTGACGTTGAAATTCAAGGCTACCCGCCAGTCTTTGTCTTTGAACAACTCATAATCGGTACGGAATTCAAATCCTTTGTTGCTCATCTCACCGGAATTGAAATACTTGATCGTCGTATAACCGGTCGTTACAGGAATGTAGACATTATTCAGCAATAAATCATAGGTATATTTATCATAATAATCCAATGTGAAATTCAGTTTGTGATCCAGCATACTGAGGTCGACACCATAGTTCCACTCTCTGGACGTTTCCCATTTCAGTTTATCCAGTTGAATGCGCACCGGATAAATAGCAGCCATATTCATATACGTTCCAAGCGATTGATAAGCGCCCAGGTATAAAGAGGCACCGCTTGGCGCATTGCCACTCCATCCGAGACTGACACGTACTTTGCCCTCATCCAGCCAGTTCTGGTTTTCCATGAACGGTTCTTCCTGCACATTCCAGGCCACACCGAACGAAGGGAAAGTACCAAACCTGTTCGACTTACCCATGGCTGAATTGCCTTCCATGTTGAGCGTTCCTTTGAAGACATAGCGGTTATCATAAGTATAGACAGCCTGCCCGATGCTTGACACGCTACGGACTTCCGAAAGTCCGGAACCGATGCCGGCAACGACACTGCCCACAACCGGATCGGACAGATTGGGAGAGGCATTGCCCGACGTTGAACTGGAATAGCTGAAGTTTTGTTGCTGTTCCGTACGGAAAAGGCCGGTAGCGATCAAGGTATGCACGTCATCCCATGTTTTGTTGAACATCAGTTTATTCTCCGTTTGCAGTTCAAACATGTCAGACATGGCATCCACACTAAGATTGGCATACTTGCTGGTCCACAGGACGCCAGTCGCTTCCTGAGGCAGGAATTTGTCGTTTCTGGAAGTACGCATATTCATGGAAACATACCCATTGTAGGTCAATGGAAAGGGGAACCGGTATTGTGTATAAAATGAAATTTTTTCTTCACGCTGCAACGTATTGTTATTGCTTTCGTTAGCCATAGCTACAGGATT
>JAUZOU010000431.1 GCA_030706285.1 Bacteroidota bacterium | reverse complement strand
GCCGGTCAATAAACAATTATGCCAGATTCCATCAACCGATACCACAAAAACAGTCATCCCGGTAAAAGGCCGGTTAATCGTGTGGGCAGACAACCAATCTGAACAAGGACCGTTGCACATAGGCTTGAAGTTGGATAAAGACGGAGAATCCGTTACTCTTTCAAGAAAAGACGGATCCGGATCGTTGATGCTGGTCGATTCGGTTTCATTCCCTGCTATGGTATCGAATATGAGCTATGCCCGCTTACCGGATGGCGGCTCAGACTGGGTGATTCAGGCCCCGACATGGAATACCGCCAATCAACCGATGTCGCTCGTACAACCATCAGGTTCCCCGGTTTTGGTTTACCCAACCTTGGTCTCAACCTCATTTTATGTACTGAATGCTTCCGGTTTGACGTTGACCATTTTCGATCTCACAGGGAAGATGCTTTGCAAAATTAGTTGTACTTCCGACCGGCAGGAAATATCGACCGGAATGTTGTCTCAGGGGCTTTATTTGGTAAAAATCGGCAATCAGACTATCAAGATCATGAAACGAGCAGGCTTGTAAAAATCGTCCAAGCAGATGGACATCCGGCATGCGAGACCCATATGCCCTTGAACGACAAAATTATGATCGGATGAAACGGTAACTCCGACTTGGCAAAGTGTCAAGTCCCATCAGTCAAATGGTTGGGATGATGATGCCGCCAATCCGGTTGTCGTTTTGGCGTAGTTCAGCAGTAGCATCCAGCGCTTAGAAACTGTCAATACGGCATAAATAACTGACATGATTTCAAATTTTGGGACATTAGCCTGTCATTTCAACGGCTGATGTCCTTGTTTCTTTTCTGGCACGGGATTTGACTTTGATAGGGTGTAAGCGTTCAAAAAACAATTCAACACTTGAAACAACAAAAAATCAAATAACTTACAAATTATGGGAAAAATTATTGGAATTGACTTGGGAACCACGAACTCGTGTGTTGCCGTTTTGGAAGGAAGCGACCCAGTCGTTATCGCAAACAGTGAAGGCAAAAGAACCACACCTTCCGTGGTGGCTTTTATTGATGGTGGTGAGCGTAAGGTCGGTGATCCAGCCAAACGTCAGGCCATTACCAACCCTAAAAAAACCATTTCATCCATCAAACGTTTTATGGGTGAACGCTACGACCACCTGGACAGGGATATCAGACGTATGTCCTATCATGTAGCCTGTGGCGAAAACAACACGCCACGTGTTGACATTGATGGCCGTTTGTACACGCCTCAGGAGATTTCAGCAATGATTCTTCAGAAGATGAAGAAAACCGCCGAAGATTATCTTGGTACAGAAGTCACTGAAGCTGTCATCACGGTGCCTGCTTATTTTAACGATTCTCAGCGTCAGGCTACGAAGGAAGCCGGTGAAATTGCCGGTCTGAAAGTCCGTCGTATCGTCAACGAACCGACTGCAGCCGCATTGGCTTATGGATTGGACAAGAAGAGCAAAGATATGAAGATTGCCGTATTTGACTACGGTGGTGGTACATTTGATATTTCAATCCTTGAGTTGGGTGACGGCGTCTTTGAAGTTAAGTCAACCAACGGTGATACTCACCTTGGTGGCGATGACCTTGACCAGACCATCATTGACTGGTTGGCTGAAGAGTTCCTGAAAGAGGAAGGTGTCGATCTCCGTAAAGATCCGATGGCTTTGCAACGTCTGAAAGAAGCCGCTGAAAAGGCTAAGATCGAATTGTCAAGTTCAACTTCGACGGAGATCAACCTGCCATACATCATGCCAGTCAACGGCGTCCCCAAACACTTGGTGAAGACATTGACCCGTTCTCAATTCGAAAAGATTGCTGACCATTATATCCAGGCTTGTGTGGAACCTTGCCGCAAAGCATTATCAGATGCCGGTTTGACAACCAGTGATATTGACGAAGTGATCTTGGTCGGCGGTTCAACCCGTGTACCTGCCATTCAGGCCCTTGTTGAGAAATTTTTCGGCAAAACGCCTTCCAAGGGGGTAAATCCGGATGAAGTGGTTGCTGTTGGTGCAGCCATTCAGGGTGGCGTTCTTTCAGGTGATGTAACCGACGTTTTGCTGCTTGATGTTACGCCGCTTTCATTGGGTATCGAAACCATGGGTGGTGTAATGACCAGACTGATCGACTCCAATACGACGATTCCTACCAAGAAATCGGAAGTATTTACGACGGCTGCGGATAACCAACCCTCTGTTGAGATCCACATTCTACAGGGCGAACGTTCCATGGCCAAAGACAACAAAACTATCGGCCGTTTCCACTTGGACGGTATTCCTGCCTCCCGTCGTGGAGTGCCTCAGATTGAGGTAACGTTTGATATCGATGCCAATGGTATTCTGAATGTATCAGCCAAAGACAAGGCAACCGGTAAACAACAGAGCATTCGTATCGAAGCTTCAAGCGGTTTGACCGATGCCGAAATCAAACGGATGAAAGATGAGGCTGCTGCCAACGCCGACGCCGACTCCAAAGAAAAAGAGCGCATTGATAAGTTGAATCAGGCTGACAGTATGATCTTCTCGACAGAAAAACAGCTGGAAGAACTGGGCGATAAATTGCCCGCAGACAAGAAGTCTCAGATTGAAGCGGCACTTTCCAAATTGAAAGAGGCTCATAAGAATCAGGATATTGCTGGTATTGATGCGGCTACGGCTGAACTGAATAGTGTATTCCAGGCTGCTTCACAGGATATGTACAATCAGGCAGGTGCACAACAAGGCCCTCAAGCTGATTCTCAAGCCGGTCCTCAGGATTTCGGCGGTCAACAGCAACAGGCCAGCCAGGATCAGGACAAAAGCGACAAGGACAATGTGACAGACGTTGATTTTGAAGAAGTAAAATAAATTTTGGGGATTGTCTGCAGACTGCCTGCAATCTGACAAT
>JAUZOU010000430.1 GCA_030706285.1 Bacteroidota bacterium | reverse complement strand
TCCTTCAATAGCAGGAGAACAATAGATCAACGAAATGGCATAAAAAACCAGGATTGCCACCATGTAGGGCAAAAAATCTTTCTTAAAATCCAGTTTTTTAAACATGATATTCGATTTTGATATATGTGTTTAGTACCTGTAAAAATCCGCTTTGTAAGGGCCGTCAACGCTAACTCCGATATAGGAAGCTTGCTTGGGGGTCAGTTTGGTCAGTGTCACACCGATACGTTCCAGGTGCAACCGGGCCACTTCTTCGTCCAGGTGCTTGGGTAACCGGTAAACATTTACCTCGTACTGCTTGGTCCAAAGTTCCATCTGAGCCAACGTCTGGTTGGTAAATGAATTGCTCATGACAAAAGAAGGATGACCGGTAGCGCAACCAAGATTGACAAGGCGGCCGTCAGCCAGCAGAAGAATGGAATGGCCTTCAGGGAAGAAGTACTGATCCACTTGCGGCTTAATGTTGCGGGCCTTGATACCAGGATAATTTTTCAATTTTTCCACCTGTATCTCATTGTCGAAGTGACCGATGTTACAAACAATGGCATTATCTTTCATATGAGCCATATGTTCGATCCGGATGATATCACAGTTTCCTGTCGTGGTCACATAGATGTTGCCTTCAGGAAGGGCCTCTTCCACTGTCTTGACTTCAAAACCTTCCATGGCAGCCTGCAACGCACAAATAGGATCGATTTCGGTAACAATAACTCTCGCACCGTAACTGCGCATGGAATGTGCACAACCTTTACCGACATCGCCGTATCCACAAACGACAACCACCTTGCCTGCAATCATAACATCGGTGGCGCGTTTGATACCGTCTGCCAGCGATTCACGGCAGCCATAAAGATTGTCAAACTTCGACTTGGTAACTGAATCGTTGACATTGAAGGCTGGGAACAACAGTTCATTCGATTCTTGCATCTGATACAGACGGTGAACGCCTGTGGTCGTTTCTTCAGAAACGCCCTTGATATGAGGCACTCTGGTCGACCAGAAATTAGAATCAACAGTCAGCAGTTTCTTTAAAATGATCTTTAGTTCCTTCTCGTCTTCTGTCTCTGCCGGTTCATCCAGTACTGACGGATTTTTTTCAGCTTTGAAGCCAAGATGACACATCAGCGTGGCATCACCTCCATCATCGACAATCAGATTCGGGCCTTTTCCACCGGGAAAGTTGAGTGCCTGCAACGTACACCACCAATAGTCTTTTAAATTTTCACCTTTCCAGGCAAAGACGGGAACACCGGCTTCGGCAATGGCTGCCGCCGCATGGTCCTGGGTTGAATAGATATTACAGCTTACCCAACGGACTTCAGCGCCCAATTCTTTGAGCGTTTTGATGAGGACAGCTGTCTGAATGGTCATATGCAAAGAACCCATAATCCGGGCTCCTTTTAAGGGCTTTTGCTTACCATATTTCTCACGCAAGGCCATCAGGCCAGGCATCTCAAATTCAGCAAGTTCAATTTCTTTACGGCCAAAGTCGGCCAAACTGATGTCTGCTACTTTGTAGGGTTCTGTTGTAAACAAATCAGGCATTTTCATTAACAATAAGTATTTATTTTTATACCACTCCGTTTAAAAAACGGATTTTCAGCGGCAAAGATACAAAAAGTACCAAACTATCAGTAAATTTGCCCATTCCTTTTCGAAATTATAACCAATTCATGGAGCCGTTGCCGTTTGTTTCCATTATTACAATAACCTATCAGGCAGAGCCCTTTCTGCGTGCTACGATGGACAGCATACTCAACCAGCAGGCATCAGATTTTGAGTACCTGCTGATTGATGGAGCCTCAACGGACGGAACAACTGACATCATCAAACAATACGAACCTTTGTTTATGGAAAAAGGGCTTTCGTTCAGATGGATCAGTGAACCCGACAAAGGGCTTTACCATGCGATGAACAAAGGACTGCGGATGGCTACCGGAACCTATATCTGGTTTGTCAATGCCGGAGATGCTATCGCCAGCGAACAGACATTGTCTGAAGTTATTGCTCAGTTGGAACAGGCGTTTCACGGTTTGATTTCGGAAGAAAAGAGCCTGCCGGATTTTATCTACGGAGAAACGTTGATCGTTAATGAAAAAGGAGAAATCCTTGGCGCCAGACGGTTGAAAGCGCCAGAGACGCTTACCTGGAAAAGCTTTCGTATGGGAATGCTGGTTTGCCATCAATCCATGTTGGTAAAACGCAGTCTCGCTCCGTTGTTTAACCTCAACTACCATTACTCAGCCGATTTTGACTGGGCAATCAATTGCCTGAAGAAATCCGCTCATACGTTTAACACACACCTGGTTTTATCTCATTTCATGGAAGGCGGGGTTTCAAAGACAAAGATGAAAGCCTCGCTGAAAGAACGATTCCAGATTATGTCAACAAATTACGGCCGGTTCCGGACGATCATCCTTCATGGTTGGTTCCTACTCAGAGCCACATGGTTCAAGTTAATTCACGGATGGATCTGATCGTCAATCCAATTAAATAAAGGAAACAAGTACAACAACTAAAATCAGGCCTAATGTTCAGATGCTCTCTGTTCGTATGCATACTGCTATTTCTAGTCCGTGTTGCTGTTGAAGCATCAAGAACAAACAAGATAGATTCGTTACAATCACTATCGGCGAATTCAAACTTAATGATGATAACTGATCCAGCAGACTCAGCCATCGCAGGCAAGTTCATTCATCAGATTTCAGCGGATACGATCACGGCAGAAAAGCCTCTTGAACATAAGAAATGGACATCCAGCCACTATTTTAAGCAATCGATTGTACCTGTTTCCATGGCTGGCGTAAGTCTTTCCATTATGGCCATTCCCGATCTTAAAGAACGAATCCAGCAATACATAAACTGGGATCATGAAAACAAAGTGCCGCTGTTTGACGATCAAC